>DASWUZ010000122.1:0-5777 GCA_036401395.1 Acidisarcina sp. | reverse complement strand
GAGTGTACCGAAAACGTAGCTTTGCTTGAGTCGCAGGGCCGGGTGCTCGCAGAGGCGGTAGTCGCGGACCGCGATCAGCCGCCGTTTCGACGGGCCACGCGCGATGGCTTTGCCTGCCGCGCTGCCGATGTGGGCGGACCGTTGCGGATTGTTGGGCAGATTCGGGCGGGTGACCCCGCGTCGCTGAATTTTCCCTTGTTGAGGGGGGGAGAGGCGGTTGAGATCATGACGGGTGCGCCGGTTCCCGATGGCGCGGACTGCGTGGTGATGGTCGAACACGTCATTCTCGATGGAGGCGAGGTTACGGTCGAACCCGGCAGGAAGATGCGAGCGGGAGACAATATTGTTCCGGCTGGTGCCGAGGCGTTGAAGGGCACGGTGGTGCTGCCGGTGGGAACGCGCCCTTCGGCGAACCATCTCGGTGCGGCGGCGGCCTGCGGGTATTCGCAGGTCGAGGTCTATCGACGGCCACGGGTCGCGGTGTTGGCCACCGGCGACGAACTGGTTGAGTTGGACGCGCCCGTTTTGCCATTTCAGATTCGTAACTCGAACAGTTACTCATTAGCGGCGCAGGTTGCGGCTGCGGGGGGTGAGCCGGCCCGGCTGCCCGTCGCCCGGGATGATCCCTCAGCGATTGAGGCTGCGATCCGCGACGCGATGGCCTGCGATCTGGTGCTGTTGTCTGGCGGAGTGTCCGCGGGGCGGTATGATTTCGTCGAGACGGTGCTGCTGTCGATGGGAGCGGAGTTTCTGTTCACAGGGGTGCTGATGCAGCCGGGGCGTCCGGTGGTCTTTGGGCGCATCCGCGTTTGTGCGGGTGAGTACAAGTATTTTTTCGGGCTGCCGGGGAATCCGGTTTCCACGCTGGTGACCTTCGCCCTCTTTGTGCGTCCGGTGATCGACGCGCTCTCGGGGGCCCTGCCCGACTCGCTGCGATTTGTAACGGCACGCCTCGCAGAAGCCATCAACGTTAAGCCCGGACTCACAAGATTCCTCCCTGCTCATATGGCTAACGGTCCCAATTTCCAAGCCTGGGTTAACCTCATTCCATGGCAGGGATCAGGCGACCTGGCCAGTACCGCCAGGGCTAACTGCTACCTGGTGGTGCCGCCGGATGGGACCCATTTAGAAGCGGGAGAAGCGGTCGCAGTTCTACTCGACTAAGGCCGGCGTCTCGCCCAGTGGAATCACAGGATAGTCTGGTGTTATGAGCAAGCTTTCGCACTACGATGCCGACGGGCAGGCGCGCATGGTCGATGTGAGCGAGAAGGCTTCGACGCGGCGGGAGGCCGAGGCTTCTGCATTTGTGGAGCTGTCGTATGAGGTGTTGCGAGCGCTTCCTGATAACCCTAAGGGCAATCCGCTGGAGGTCGCGCGTTTTGCCGGGATACAGGCAGCGAAGCGCACTTCGGAGCTCATTCCCATGTGCCATCCGCTGGCTCTGACGTTCGTTGACGTGGTCGCGTCAGTTGTTGATGGAGGTGTCGCGATTCGGGCCATCGCTGGGACTACCTCAGGCACCGGTGTCGAGATGGAGGCGCTTACTGCGGCAGCGGTGGCGGCGCTGACTGTTTACGACATGTGCAAAGCGCTCGATAAGTCGATCGTGATTCGCGAGGTCAGGCTGGAGCGGAAGAGTGGCGGAAAGAGCGGGGACTTCGTGCGGGACTGATTTGCAAACTGTAGCGTGAGGCGTTACGATTTACAAGTGATCCGCAGCTTTAGACACAGCGGGATTGAAAAGTTTTTCACTGACGGGTCGAAAGCCGGAATTCAACCCGCCCATGCGAATAAGCTGCGGTTGCAACTAACACGTCTCAATGTAGCTGAATCGCCGCAAGATATGAACGTTCCAGGCTGGAAACTTCAGCGTCTGCAGGCAGATCACAAAGATCACTGGTCCGTGTTTGTAAATGGTAACTGGAGACTCACCTTTAGCTTTGAGTCTGGCGACGCGATACTTGTCGATTATCAGGATTATCACCAGGAGAGAACATGCTAATGCACAATCCAGCGCACCCGGGAGAACTGCTGCGGGAACAGATGGGCGACATGAGCGTCACGGCTCTCGCCGCGCATCTTCGCGTGTCGCGGGTGACTCTTTCGCGCTTGCTGAATGGGACTTCGGGAGTCTCCGCTGAGATGTCGTTGCGACTCTCGGAGGCGTTTGGCACTTCGCCCGATTTATGGCTGAAGATGCAATTGCAGTATGACTTCTGGCTGGCTTCGCGAAAGAAGCGGCGGAAGATCCAGCCGCTTGTCGCTGCTTAGCAGTTCCCTACTCTCGCCCGCGACTCGACGCGCTACGGTAGCATGCGCATCAGGCCGGTGTGGGCGAGGTCCGGCTTGAGAATGGCGTCGGGAGTGCCGAGGATTGCTTCGGCGGCCAGGTAGCCGCTGCGGACGGCACCTTCCATGGTTGCTGGCCAGCCGGTGCTGGTCCAGTCGCCGGCGAGATAGATCGCGGGCCAAGGGCTGATGGGGCCGGGGCGGAATTGCTCCAGGCCGGGGCGGATCGAGTACGTCGCGCGGACCTCTTTGACTACCGTGGACTTGATCAGCGTGGCCTCGCGCACCGCGGGAAAAAACAATGCGAGTTCGCGGAGTGCGAGGTCGATGATCTCCTGCCGCTGCATGGGAACCAGCGAACGCGACGAGCTCACGACTAGTTCAAGGTAAGAGCCCGCGCCGGGGGAGGCGTGACGATCCGGCTGGAGTTTGGATTTGTTGTAGATCCATTGGATGGTGGTGTCGAGCAGGACGGCGTGAGGCAGGTCGGTAATTTCGCGGTCGAACCAGAGGTGGATTCCGGTGATCGGGGAATGTTCGAACTGGCTGAGTTGCGCGGCGAGTTCACCGGCGGCGGGATTGTCGGGCAGCCGGGGCATCAGGGCTGCCATGGCTTCGAAGGACAGCGCGATGACTACCGCGTCGCCGGCGAAGTCGGCGTCTGCGGAGCGGATGAGCCACTGGCCTGTTGATCCGTCCTCTGGGGCATCGTCGCGTCGGGGCTGCCATTCGAAATTGTCTGCTGCGGTGCGGAGATGGATGCTGCCGCCGCGGGCTTCGATGTATTCAGCGGCGCGCCCGTAGAGGTCGCTGAGCGGGATGGTGGGAACGCCCATGCGGCCGCCTTCGGGCGAGCCGAGGAACGTCTTGCGAACTACTTCACCCGCATAGTGAACGGAGATGCGGTCGGGCGTCTCGTTGAGTGCGCTGGCGAGAAGCGGCTGCCAAAATCGCTCGATTGCGCCGCATGTCTGGCCGTGGCGATCCAGCCATTGGGCGAAGGTTTCGTCGGAGTCTTCGGGGACTGCCGTGAGAAACGCCATGAGCCCGCGCGACAACGCTAGCTTGTCGGCAAAGGAGAAGGCGTGTGCGCCGAGGAATGAGAGCGAGGTGTGGAAGGGCGCGGGGAGCCATGATGGCTGGAGCACGCTGCGGCGACCGCCCGGCTCGATGAATACAAAGCTGTCGTACCAGGCGATGCTTTGGGCTACCCCGAGGCGGTGGTAGAGGTCGATGAGGTTGGTGCAACTGCCGAGGAGAATGTGCTGGCAGTTGTCTATGATTTCGCCGGTGCCAGGGTGTTCATAGGAGGAGGCACGGCCGCCGAGGTAGGGCCGGCGTTCGAGCAACTGCACATGGACGCCCGCGTCGGCGAGCGCGCAGGCAGCGGCTATGCCGGATACTCCTCCGCCCACTACGATGACTGATTTTATTTTGGAATGCGTGTCTTTGGACTGCATATCAGGGGCCACGGAGTCAGCGCGCTCCGAGCCGATGCGCGGCCACCCGGGACAAGCCTTGCGCGAGTATCCATAATTTTTCGGTCGTGGGTACGCGGACTTTTTCGGTGAAGACGTCGTAGTTGCGGGCCTTGATGCGTTCCAGCAGCCTACGGTAGATGGTAACGAGCACCCAGAGAGCCGGGCGGCTATCGGCGGCTATCAATGGTAGCAGTGCTTGCGCGGATTGGTAGTAGTGATCGGCGCGCTCGGCTTCAAAGGCGAGGAGCTCGCGCTGGTTCGCGGTGGGGCGCAAGCGTGGCGCGTCGTGCGCGAGGTCGTTAGACGTGACGTTGAGGTGTTGCATGTCTTCGACGGGAAGGTAGATCCGGCCCCGCTCCGCATCTTCGCGGACGTCGCGCAGAATGTTGGTGAGTTGGAAGGCTATGCCGGTCTCTTCGGCTAGTTTTTCGGCGCGCGCGTCTTCGTAGCCGAAGATCCGGATGCAGACGAGCCCGACGACCGAGGCTACGAGATAGCAGTAGCGGTAGAGATCTTCAAAGGTGGGATACAGGTCGAAGTGCTGTGCGTTTTCTGAGGTTGGGTTGGAAAGCGGTGCGCGGTTGAGGTCCATGGCTGTGCCCTCGACGAGTTCGTCGAGTAGTGCTGATGAAATGTTGAAGCGACGCCTTGCGTCGGCGAGTGCGAGGAAGACCGGGTTGGTTGTCCTGTCCTCGTTTGTCTCGAAGGCCTGGTCTGAGATGTGCCACTCGGTGAGCCATTCATCGAGGGCCAAGCGGCGCTGTGCGTGCGGTCGGCTTTCGTCGTCGGAGAGGTCGTCGGCGTGGCGCATGAAGGCGTAGACCGCACAGATCGCGTTGCGCTTGGGCCGTGGCAGAGCGCGGAAGGCGTAGTAAAAATTGCGGGCCTCGCGGCGGGCGATGTCTTCGCAGGTTTTGTAGGCGGCCTGGACTTGCGGGGACGTCTGCGTGTTCATTTGCGCGACGGATCGTGGCGGTTGAGGGCGGGTTGCATTTGCAGAGTCGTCTCGACTTGCTTGATCGTTCGATCGAGGCTCGATCGTGTTCGGCTGCACCGATCTCATCGCGCCGATCGGCGTTCCGTTCGAGGCATCGGCGCGCTTCGTCTCCTGCTCTCTGAGATGCGTGCTCACGCCGCTGACCGTACGCTGCCGTTGGTGCGGCGCGGCAGGAGTTTGCCGGTGAGGGCGCGTAACAGCAGCGCGGCTTTTCTGGTTTTTGAAATTACCGGACGCGCGCTTAGTACGTCGAAGTCCCGCTGCTCAATGGCAGTGAGGATTTCAAGGCCGCCTCGCGTGAAGAGGTCTAGGTCCAGAGCGAGTTCGCGGTCGACCATGCCGATGAGCGGCGCTCCTGCGGCGAACATTTTCCTTGCGTAGTCAACTTCGTAGCGCATGAGGTCGCGGAACTCGGGAGGTGTGCGGCCGGCGGCGATCGACGACGCGATCATCTCTTCATCGACGCCAAAGCGTTGCATGTCTTTTACAGGGAGATAAATTCTGCCGCGCGCAAAATCTTCTCGAACATCCTGCCAGAAATTTGCCAGCTGCAGCGCCGAGCAGGTGTGGTCGGAGAGGCGGAAGCGCTCTTCGTCAGCGTAGCCGCAGGCGTAGAGGACGAGCCGGCCCACCGGGTTGGCGGAGTTGCGGCAATAGGCGAGCACGTCGGCCATCGATTCGTACCGCGTCACTGTCTGGTCCTGGCGAAAGGCAACGAGGAGGTCGGCGAAGGGAGCTTTAGGAATCGCGCATTCGCGGATTGTCTCGGCGAGCGCGACGAAAACCGGGTGGCGCGTTTCACCTCGATAACAGGCGTCCAACTCGTCGGCCCACAAGTCGAGCAGCGCGAGCGATTCCGAAGTGTTTCCGACTTCGTCGCCGAGGTCGTCGGAGACGCGGCAGTAGGCGTAGATGGCGTGAAAATGGGGGCGGAGCCGTTTGGGCAGAAACCATGACGCGACGTGGAAATTTTCGTAGTGGGACTCGGCGAGATGCTTGCACCAGGCGCG
>DASWUZ010000121.1:0-2002 GCA_036401395.1 Acidisarcina sp. | reverse complement strand
TCAGAGGCAGGTTTTCGAAGTGACTGTAAAACATGGCGGCTGGCAGTCTGTGCTGCACCCTGCCGCTATCCGCTTACTTTTGATCGGTCGGCTTTCCTCCCTTTACAGCGTCTTCCTCCTCATCGCTGTGGCGTGCTTGTTCTCCGCAGTTACCGCAGTCGGCCAGCCTCCAATCGACCCCTCTTACGTTCCCACTTCTCCGGTGCGGTACGCGAATGGCTCCGGCTCCACATACATCCCGATGGATAGCTGGATCTACCCTGCCCTGGATCGGCTCTCGTCGCTCGGCTATCTGGATACAGCGTTCTTCGGGCTGCGGCCATGGACACGCCTCGGCGTGGAGCACATGCTTGAGCAAACCGCAGACCGCGTCCAGGAAGAGGGAAACGACGAGGCGCAGTCTCTCTATCTCGCTGTCGAACGTGAAGTAGGCCCCGACCTCTCCGAAAACCGGCCTCGCGTCGAACTCGACTCCGTCTACGGGCGTGGGATGGAGATTAGCGGCAGCGTTCCCATCACCAACAGCTTCGAGTTTGGCCAGACCGTCATCAATGACGAAGGACGCCCTTATGCGCACGGATTCAACGGGATCAGCGGTTTTCATGCAAGGGGCGAGGCGGGTCATTTCTCCCTGAATGTGCGGGGGGAGTTTCAGCACGCCGGCGGCTATGCTCCTCTATCGATAGCCGATCAGACTGCGCTTTTAACGGGCGGCTACGGCTTCCATCTGAGTACGCTCACCCCGATCGATGTGAATGGCGTCGGCAACCGAAACAACTTTCGACTTATCGACGCGAACCTTTCTTTTCACGCGCTTCACCATGAAATTTCGGTAGGCAAGAGCGAAATGTGGTGGGGCCCCGGGCAGGGCGGCGCCTTCCTCTTCAGCACCAATGCCGAGCCGCTCTACACGTTGCGATTCAACATGGTCGACCCCATTAGAGTGCCGATTTTATCGCGGCTGCTGGGCCCGATGCGGTGGGACCACTACTTCGGCGACCAAAAGGGCCACGTCAACCCGAACAGACCGTGGATCTTCGGCGACAAGATCAGCTTCCATCCCACTTCGAACCTCGAAATTGGATTTTCGCGGAGTTGCAGCTTTGCCGGCAAGGGATACTCGCCTCTCACTTTAGGCACATTTCGCGCATGCTTCTTCAGTACCGGCGACTTCGCACAGGCTGGGGCACGGCAGTTCGATGTCGGCGACCGGCGGGGCGATTTCGACTTCCGGTGGCGTCTGCCCCATCTTGAGAAGTCGGTGACCATCTATACCGATTCGAACGCAGACGATGATCCTTCACCGCTTGCCAACCCCTATCGCACGGCCTGGGGTCCCGGGATCTACGTCTCCCATCTGCCCGGCCTTTCTAAAGTCGACTTTCGCTTCGAGGCGCCATTCTCAAATATAGTTTCGAGTTCAGGAATTAACTACTCCAACCACGCCTATCGGGATGGCTTCACTAACAAAGGCTTCATCATGGGCCACTGGATCGGTCGCGAGAGCAGCGGCTATCAGGCCTGGCTCACCTATTGGCTGAGCGCGAAAGAACAGGTGCAAGTGGAGTATCGTGACGTGAAGCTCGCGACACATCAGTGGCCGGCCGGTGGAACCCAGACGGACCTTAGCGCCAAAGTAGTCAAGCGGCTCGCTCCCGGCGTGGAACTGAATGCGCGCTTTCAATGGGAGCGCTACTGTATTCCCGACTTCCAGCCCGGCATCCAGCACGACTACACGAGTACTTTTCAAGTGACGTGGTTCCCAAAGCTGGAGAAGTAGGGGCACAATCAAGTCGAGAGTCGACGGTCAGGAAGACGGGCTCCTTCAAGGAATTTAAGACTCAGGACTAAGAGGACCGGGAGGGCTGAAATTGCTGCCTGGTGCCCACGACTAGCCTTTGAGAGATGGGTCGCTCCAATCACCCGACCCCAGCCGCCACTTTGGCGTAGTGAACGACGTCGCCGCGTATACTTAATCTTAGGTACCAGTTCAAGCTTCAGA
>DASWUZ010000120.1:0-1798 GCA_036401395.1 Acidisarcina sp. | reverse complement strand
GGTGCGTTCGCGCGCAGGTCGACTGTTTTCTGGTAGCCGGCGTTGAACTTCGCGGCCCGGTACTCAGCCTCAGTCTTGGCGAGTGCCTGGCGGTCGATCTTGTCGGATTTGGAAGAATCCGGAGGGCTGATGTAGGTGTCTTCCCGGATCGGCGTCTCTTGGGTGCGCATGTTGAGGACGAGGTCAAGGTCCTGAAGGTGCTGGGCGTAGTCGGGGTCGTGGGTCGCGTCGCTAAGAGCCGCCGCCACTTCGCTGAGCCGGTGGGCGGGCTCGGTGCGGAAGCGCACCATATCGAGTTCGTTGCGGAGCGCGGTGGCGATTTCGGGTGAGTTGGGCTCCTTGAGCAACGTGTGGAGCAGGTCGGCGGCCTGGTTCATCAGGGGGGCGTTGAAGCTGGCGAAGTCTCCATAGTTGGCCAGGGGTGCGGAGAGGAAGGCCTGGCGGACGAGGCAGCGGGCGGTGAGGTATCCCGCGATGGGCTGCCAGGGTGAGGTTGCGTCCTGATGGATTGCTTCGAAGGCGGCGCGAGCGGCGGGAAAGTCGGTTGCGTAAAAGTGGGCGGCGGCGATCTGGTAGGCGCGGTCGGCACGGAGGAGTGCCGGGGCTGCTGCGGGTGTTGGCATGGTGCCGCTGCCGGAGCAGTTGGAGAAGACGGCGTCCTGACCGGTTAGCCAGTTTGCTAGTTCCGGGCTGCGGGGGCCCCAGGTTGTTGCGCGGGCTTGCAGGGTTTGAGTGGCCGTTTTGAAGGCGTCGTCGAGACAGTTAGGGTAGTCGAAGTCGTAATCAGAGCCGTCAGGATTCTTGCCGGTCATCCTTCGTTCCCACTTCTCAGGAAAGAAAGGATTGGGATAGCGTGAACGCTCCACTTTCCATAGGTCCTTGGGTTCGGGGGACGGCGCCCGGGTCGGGAAAGGTCTCGGCTCTTTGGCTTCCGTCGCTTCGTAGTCGCTACGCACCGGGAGGTAGCCGCTTTGTTCCTCGGCGTTGAGAGCGCCGCCGTTGAGGTAGCGGAAGGCGACGGCGAGATCGACGCGGGTATAGGTTGGCAGCAGCAAGCCCAGCTTTCCCTGGGCGAATTCCTTAGGGTCGCCGGGGCTGAGTTTGCGAACGAATACGTCAGGAAAGAAATCGGGGCCGCAGGCCTGGACGGCGATGAGGGGCATGAGGCCGAAGAGGAGCAATCCGGCGGCGTTGCGAAGGCGGTTCATGGCAGTTTCCTATGGGTGAGGGAGGCGAGGTCGACGCGCCAGCCCTGGTCGGCGAAGACGTAGATTCGTTTGCGGGCTGCGATGTGGGCGCCGTTATTGTTGGGGCCGCTCGTGGGGCTTATTGCGAGATTTTCGGGCCACGGTTCGTGGGTTGAGACGCCTACACTGCTCGTGCAGAGGGGTTCGGTGATGCGGAGGTCGGCGGTGTCGGGCGCGGCGCGGCGGCGGTCGGGCTCCATTCGGAAAAGCATGGGGACGGCCTCCTGAACGGGGAGGTCGGCGATCCAGTCGTCGTAGCTGCACCACGAGGCAAGCGCGGTGATCGAGAGGGGCAGGGTAGGCAGCATTTGGCGGCGGAGTTCGCGGAGCAGCCCGGTGTAGAAGGGGCGCTGGGAGCGGGTGGCGTCGAAGTCCACCTGGAGGGCGGCGATGCCGGGCGTTGCTGAGGTATTTAGAAGTAGCGCTGCGGCTTGCTGTTCGGTTTGAAGGTTGAGGGACGTGCCGGGGCGGACTTCGATGCGGACTACTGCGATGAGGGTTTCGCCGGAGGGATAGGTGACGGATTGGCGGCGCGGTTTGCTGGTGACTTC
>DASWUZ010000119.1:0-20111 GCA_036401395.1 Acidisarcina sp. | reverse complement strand
ACGTTCGCTATTTCTGCGACGCTCCTTTTCGCGGGAGCCCGCTTCGCGCCTCAGCTAGGGAAGCCCGTTCCCGTGGAATGAGAAGCGTTCGGACAGGGAGGGACAGGCGCGGCAATCCGGGCCCGGCAATCCGTCATACTGATCTAGATGGTTCTTCACGTTCTTTACGATGTGGCGATAGTGCTCGCTTGGCTTGTGGCCCTCAACTGGGTCTACCGGGTGTTCGCCGCCCTACGTAATCTTCCCAACGTTCCGAACCTCTGCGCTTCGCCATACGCCAACGCGTCACTCAAAGACAATTCAAGCGGGGGCGAGCGACTCTGCGTCATCGTCCCAGCCTGCAATGAAGAAGCTACCATCGCCGAAACTCTACTCACGCTTCTACGCAGCGAAGCTGTATCGATGGAAGTTATCGCCATCGACGACCGTTCTACCGACTCCACCGGCGCAATCATGGACCGCATTGCCGCAACACCGGGCAATGATGCCCTCAGAGTGATCCACGTTACCGAACTGCCCCCCGGGTGGCTCGGTAAGCCTCACGCCATGGCGCTCGCCGCCCGCCAGACGCAGGCAGAATGGCTGCTCTTCACCGACGGAGATATTCTTTTCCACCCTGACACCCTGCGCCGCGCACTGCTACTCATGGCGCAGGAAAAAGGCGATCACCTCACGATATTCCCGACCTTGATTCTGAAATCATTCGGCGAACGCACGTTCATATGTTGCACCCTCGTACTGTCGATCTGGATGGCAAGACCGTGGAAGATTGGTGACCCTAAAGCACTGAAAGACAGCATTGGCATCGGCGCATTCAACCTCGTTCGACGCGAAGTTTACACCGCCGCCGGCGGCTATGAGTCTCTGCGGATGGAGGTGCTCGACGACGTTCGTATGGGTTACAAGATCAAGCGCGCGGGCTACCGGCAGCGCGCTGCTTATGCTCGAGATATGGTCCGAATCCGCTGGGGAGTTGGTGTGCCGGGCCTGATGCGCAATCTGACCAAGAATGCGTTCGCTGTCTTCGGCTATCGAGTACCGATGTTGCTGGGCGGTTGCTTTGGCCTGGCGATTCTCTGCCTGATGGCCTTTGTTCCGATTCTGTTTTTACTCCCACTGCACGGATGGACACACACGGGCTTCCTGCTGGGCCCGGCAGTGGTGCAGCTCACTGCAATTGCGCTGCTCGCGCGCTATCAGCAGCGACATAGCGGAATTGGCGCGCAGTATGTGCTGCTGTTTCCAGTCGGGGCCTGCCTGATGATCTATGCCATGCTGCGATCTATGGTCGTAACCTTACGGCGCGGCGGCGTTGGCTGGCGCGGCACTCTCTACCCGCTCAGTGAATTGAGAAAGCATGCAGGACCAATCCGCTGATCGTCCCTTGGAATTTTGCTCAGCGGCGTTTTTTGGTGCTGAAGGACCCCTTGTGCTGCACTCCACTGGCAGCCTTGTCGTTGAAGCCCGGCTTTTCATGCTCTGCCGAAAATCCGGCCAGCAGCGCAGGACTTGGACGGAATTTTTCCGGGCCGCCGTGCAGTTGACGAACATGGGTGAGTTCAATTTCCGAGCGCCCGCCGAACGGACGGACCGTCCCCCGAATGTCTATGTCCTTATCGCGCAACGCGCTTAGGTCTCCGACGTCCGCACGGTCCTCCGCGCGGCTCACGATTGAGAATCGGCAATCCTCGTCGCGCGCTTCACTGCTGCAAACGTCCAGGAACCGCGTTCCGTCAGCAAGCTCGACCACCTTATAAACGTGCGCAGAAATACAAACCACTTTATTGAGGTGCTGCATGGCCTCGTCGGGAACGAAGCAGCGGCGCTCTCCGCCGCGCAGCGTGGCGGGCGAAATCAGCACGAAAACAAACAGCAGGTTACGCATGGGATCCGTCCTTGAGTACCGTGAACGGACGCGCAACCGGGTACTTGAAAATGTGTTCGGGAACTGCGACGAGTGTACGCCTATCCGGCTCCGGGCGCGCCGCCCGCAAGACAGGCGAGATCAGAGAGGCTCAATTAACCTCGCAGGGCCTACGCGCAGACGCTCCTCGGACGGCCCATCCTTTAAAGCCACGCCTGTCAATCGCCGCCTCCGACCTTCTGTCAGCAGGTAGCAAAGACGGCGCGCAGCTTCCGCGTAACTGAGGCCTTCCGGCCGGACGTTGGAAATACAATTTCGCTCGGCATCGGTGCGGCCGGGCCGCGGTTCCCAGGTCACGTAAATACCCAGGCTGTCTGGAGAACTCAATCCCGGCCTTTCGCCGATCAGCACCACGGAAAACTGCGCCCCAAGCGCCTCGCCTATGCAATCCCCAACAGCGACGCGACCTTGCTCAACCACGCAGGCTGGGCCGATCCTCCACCTATCTTTGGCCAGCAGCGCAAGCACCGCGCCGATCAGCGGCAGCGCATGACGTTGAATCGCTATGGCAGACAATCCGTCAGCAAGGATGAACACCACGTCGGAGCCGGCGGACTGGCCGGTCACGCCTCGCAGCTTTGCATCGGAATCCGCAGCAAGCGCGCGCCCGAGCGCAGGGTTCCGCAGATATTCATCCCGATTGGCTGCCGCGCTCTTAAGCGCGATCGGAATCAATCCGCGCCGGGCGAGCTCGTTCATCAGCCCACTCACATCGAGCACGGCGTGCACCGCGTCCCGCGCCTGCGCCTCTGCGAGCTGGAACTCCAACAGCTCGCGCGTAGGCAGCCCACACCCCGCGCGACCCAGTGAAACGCGAGCCGGCGTGTACCCACGGAGGTCGAGGCTCATGGCATCCCTTTGAAAGCCGAGGGCAGCATCGCTGGCAGCGCCAGTTGCTGTAGGTCGGTTTTGGCTAGCCATGCTTCGAATTCCGGAGCGGGCCGCAGGCCCATGAGCGACCGAATATAAAGAGCGTCGTGGAACGAAGTACTTTGATAATTGAGCATCACGTCGTCGGCACCAGGAACGCCCATGATGTAGTTGACCCCCGCATTGGCAAGCAGCGTAAGCAGGGTGTCCATATCGTCCTGATTTGCCTCGGCATGGTTGGTATAACAAACGTCGCAGCCCATTGGCAGCCCAAGCAGCTTTCCACAGAAGTGGTCCTCGAGTCCCGCGCGAATAATCTGTTTGCCGTCGTAAAGATACTCGGGGCCGATAAAACCCACGACCGTATTCACCAGCATCGGCGAGTAGCGCCGGGCTACCGCGTAAGCGCGCGCTTCGCAGGTCTGCTGGTCAATCCCATGATGAGCGTTGGCGGAGAGCGAGCTCCCCTGGCCCGTCTCGAAATACATGATGTTGCTGGTCTCGCCCGCATCGGTGCGGCGAAGCTCACGCCCAGCCTGTGCCGCTTCATCGAGCAAAGCCAGGTTGATCCCAAATGACCTGTTGGTAGCCTCAGTGCCCCCGATCGACTGGAACAGCAAATCGACAGGCGCTCCACTTTTCATTGCCTCCATCTGTGTAGTAATGTGTGCCAGCACGCAACTCTGTATCGGGATGGCGTACCGCTCGCGTACATGATCGATCAGCCGCAGCAGGTCCGTCACGCTCGCCACATTGTCAGAGGCGGGATTGATTCCGATCACCGCGTCGCCCGAACCCATCAGCAAACCATCCACCATCGAAGCGGCAATGCCCGCGGGATCATCCGTCGGATGGTTCGGCTGCAGGCGCGTAGACAGCCGCCCGGGTAAGCCAACCGTTGTGCGGAAGCGAGTCACGACGTGGATGCGGCTGGCGACTGCGATCAGGTCCTGCACGCGCATGAGCTTGGACACTGCTGCTGCCATTTCGGGCATCAGCGCCGGGGCGAGCGCCGCCAGCACTTCACCGGTAGCAGCGTCGCCTAGCAGCCAGTCGCGAAACTCGCCCACGGTGAGGGAAGCAACCGCGCTGAATGAGTTCCGAGATGCGCCGGCTGCCTCGAAGATCAGCCGGGTCACTTCGTCTTCTTCCCCCGGGACAAGCGGCTGATCGAGAAATGCCCTAAGCGGAAGGTCTGCGAGGGCCAGGCGGGCGGCTATGCGTTCTTCTTCGCTGCGCGCGGCTATACCTGCAAGCTGGTCACCAGAGCGCGCCGGCGAAGCCTTTGCAAGCAGCTCCCTCAACGACTCAAACCGGTATACGACACCGCGAATTGTGTGGCTCAGGCGCATCGATGGATGGTATTAACGCGGCAGTTGTGAACGATCGGATTCAAGTCACCGCGGGGCAAGAGTCGCCTCGCGCAAAAAGTCGTAGCTCCCTGAGCTGGACGGATGGAGGTTTTGCAGCCGCTTGCTATGGACGAGAACTGTGTCGATGTACCAGAGGTTTATGGCGGGCAGGTCTCGCGCCAATATCTGTTGAATCTGCGCGTAGTCAGCACGTCGCGCATCTTGATCGGGAGAGTTGAGCGCTTGGCCGATGAGGGCGTCGACTTCAGGGTTTGTGTACCGTCCGCGATTGGCCCCGTGCGGCGGATAGCTCGCGGTCGCATTTGCATATCGAAAAATATCAGGGTCCTCGTTGCCGCCAATCCAACGCAGCGTGTACATCTGAAAAACGCCCCTTGCAATATCGGCATAAAACGTCGCGAACTCGAAACTGCGAACGTCAAGCGCGATGCCCACAGCGCGCAACTGCTGTTGAAGAATGATGGCTAGAAGCCGGCTCGTTCCGTCGGTGGAGCTCTTCATCGTCAGGTGAAACCGAACTCCGCTCGCGCCTCGTTTCCATCCCGCCGAATCAAGCAGGGCGTTAGCATGAGCCGGGTCGTAGGCGTAGTGGGGCAGGTCTCCCGTCCATGCCCAGTGCTGCGGGGGCAGCAGACTGTCGGCCAGCCGCGCATGATCGCGCCAGAGGGCATGAATAATCAACGGCCGGTCGATCGACAAAGCGATGGCCTGGCGCACGCGTGCATCCTTGAGCACCGCATCGCGAAGGTTGAATGCAACATAGTTGAGAATCGTTCCCGGACTGAAATCAACCTGCAGCCGCGGGTCCGAAGCGAGCGCGTGGGTCTCATCGGCCGTAAGCGCATTGATGCAAACGTCGGCCGACCCCTTCTGCATTTCGAGCGCGCGCGTGATGTCATCGGGCACGACAGAAAACCGCAGCCGCTCTATGGCCGGCGCGGGCTGCCACGAGTTCGCGCTGCGTTCGAGAATGACTTCCTTGTCCTGCTCCTGACTTACAAACCGAAACGGCCCGCTGCCCACCGGGTGCTGACCGAAAGCACGCCCGCTGCCGGCCGGAATGATGCCGAATCCGCCTTCCGTCAGATTGCCGAGCAGCGCCGGATCAGGGCGCTTCAGGCGGATGACCAGAGTGGTCGCATCCGCAGCGGTAACGGTGTCGATCAGCCTGTATGCAGCCCCTTTCACGGTCGGGATTTCGCCGTCTCGCATTGTGTCGAGTGTCCACTTCACATCGACGGCAGAGAGCGGCCGTCCGTCGTGGAACTTCACGCCACCAACGAGGTGAAAGATGTAAGTCAGCGGGTCGGGCTGCTCCCAGCTCTTCGCGATCCAAGGGGCTACGTTGAAGTGCGCATCTCGCCGCAACAAGGGATCAAACATCAGCATATCTAGGTGTTCGGACTGGCCGTCATTACCAACCCGCGGATCGAGGTTTGCCGGGCTGCTCTCGATCAGCATCGTAACCGTGTCTGTGGCTTGTCTTGACTCATTGCATCCACAAACTGTTACAAATGAGGCGGCAGCCAGGCAGCAAAGCCACGATAAGTAACTGCGGCTGTTACGCATAGGTGATCTGTCCAAGGATCGCGGCTCGTGATGCACCGGTAGCCGAAGGAACATTGCCCGGCAACTCATGCATCGTCTGATAAGCAAGCAACGCAAAGGCTACGGCCTCCTTAGCCTGGGCCGGCATGCCGGCGTCCCCGGTGCTTCGGATCTCACAGCCCAGCGGAGTCAGCAAAGCGCTTAGCATCCCAGTCAGAGTAGCGTTGCGCGCGCCTCCACCTGATAGAAAATAATCCACCGGCCCTTGTTTCATCGAGGGCCGCACAAAGCGCGTGTAAGCATCAGCAATACTGTGGGCAGTGAGAGCAGTAGCCGTAGCGACCGCGTCCTCAGGTGCTGGACTGGTCCTGGCGCACGATGCGAGGAACTGCGCAGAAAATGCCGCTCCGAACTGCTCCCGTCCGGCCGACCGCGGCGGCTGCTTCCGAAAGAAGGGATGCCTTAACGCCTCATTGAGGACAGGAACCAGAACATGGCCACGGCTTGCCACCCTTCCTCCGCGGTCGTATGGCTTGTTGAAGAGCTTCTGCATCGCGGCGTCGATGATCATGTTGCCCGGACCTGTGTCCATCGCCCTCACGTCCTTCAGCGCAGCACCCGGCGGGATGGCCGTGAAGTTCCCGATCCCCCCGATATTTTGCAGCACACGGCCTCGCACCGCATGACGAAAGTAAACGAAATCGAGCAGCGGGACCAGAGGAGCGCCCTGCCCGCCGGCAACCATGTCGGCCGGCCTGAAATTTGACACCACGGAAACGCGGGTGGCCGCAGCCAGCGCGGCCATCTCACCAATCTGCCACGTGCATGCAATCTTGCGCCCGGCGTAGGCAGCTGGAATGCCCTGGTGATAGATGGTTTGCCCATGGCAGCCTATGAGCTGCAATCGGCAGGGGTGCGCCTCCAATGCTGCCTGCACCGCCTCAGCGTAAGCAATCCCAAGGCGCCAGTTGAGCCGCGCCAGTTCAGCAGTAGTCGTCGGCTCCGCGTCCATGGCCCTGAGCACAGCCCGCCGCAAAGATGCGGAATAAGGAATCGCTACATGTCTCAGCAATTTGATCTGAAAGTGCCCCACTCCCAAAGCCTCTTGGCCACGCTGGCGGCCAATACGCACAAGCGCAACATCGATTCCGTCAGCCGAAGTGCCGCTCATGATCCCAGCAACAATCATGTTCTTCAAGGGCATCGCCGTCCTCCGCGCAGCAATCATCCAAGCACCGTGTCAGGTTCCGGGGCCAGCGATGCAAAGGCCCTGATCTGCGCGCGAATTGCAGCTATCCGCCGCGTTGTAGGTGCGCGCGCCGCTCTCACTTCCGAAAACCAACGCCGCCGGAACGACAGGACTTTCCGTGCCGCTTTCTCGATAAGCAGCCGAAAGGATGCTGAAGAATCCTCTTCCTTGACTAACGCCTCGTAAGCCCGAAGCACCAACAACGGGTCCCTGCATACTTCCACGAGATGAGTGCCCGCGGCAACAGCCCCAATCGCCGCCTCCTCAATCGAAGCGTGCGAAAGTATCCCGCCCATTTCAAGATCATCGGAGAGCACCAGCCCTCTATATCCAAGCCTCACCTTGAGCACGTCAGTGATCCACTCCCGTGAGACCGACGCTGGCGCACAATCCCCAACAGCCACACCGTAGATGGCGTGGGAAACCATCACCATGGGCAGCTTTCTTGCAAGTGAGCGATAGGGCAGCAAGTCTTCGGCCCACATCTGGTCCCAGGTGCGGTCAATCGCTGGCGTAACTTCGTGCGAATCAAGCGTGCCCCCGCCCAGGCCGGGAAAGTGCTTACCACAGCCAATGATTTTCTGCGACAGCAGGCCCTCGAGAAAAGCGCGCGCATAGGCCTCAACGCGGGCGGGATCGGCCGATGCAGTTCGCGTGCGCATCACCGCTCGCGATGCCGGCAGAGCCAGATCGAGGACCGGCGCGAATGTCGTATTGAAACCAAAAGCGCGGAGTTCTCTGCCGATAAGCGCACCATGCCGTCGATAGAGTGCGGGCTTGCCGGCCGCAGCCACCGCTGCGGCAGATGGCATCGGCGCAACGGAGCCGCGCAGGCGGTCCACCAGGCCACCCTCCGCATCCACGCAGCGGAATACGTCAGCGCCGATGATCTTATTAATCTCCGCCAGCAAGTGGAACGTCTGCTCCGCCGTCTCAATGTTCCTGCGGAAGAGAATCACCCCGCCTGGACGCACTAACTTCAGCCACGTCCGCTCTTCGGTCGTAAGCTCCGGGCCTCCAATGCCTACGATCATCAGCGATCCGGATTTACAGCGAAGTTCGTCGCCCTTCATGCGCCTCCGCCCTTTTCCGCCTGCGTGTCGCGGATCTCGTTTTTTAATTCTTCAAGCAGGTTAAGCGCCTGTAGCGGCGTCATAGAATTGGTGTCGGCGCGCTCAAGCCGGTCGAGCACGGTCTGCGATAGAGGCGTAAAAATCGTAAGCTGCATCGGCGCCTCCGTCTCGATCGCAACATTGTGGCGCTCTGAACGCTCATGCTGCCGCAGCACCTGCCGAGCTCGCTGCAACACGCTGTTTGGCAGCCCTGCAAGGCGCGCCACTTCAATGCCATAGCTCTTGCTGGCAGGGCCGGGCTCTATCGAATGCAGAAACACAATCCCTTGCGGACTTTCCTTGACCGCGACGTGAATGTTTTTGAGCTGGGGCAGTTGTTCGGCAAGCAGCGTCAGTTCGTGATAGTGCGTCGCAAAAAGAGCACGCGCCCCGATCTTCGCGTGCAGAAATTCGAGCGTAGCCCAGGCTAGTGACAGCCCGTCGAAGGTAGACGTACCCCGCCCCATTTCATCAAGCAGAATCAGCGACCGGGACGTTCCCGTATTGAGGATCGTGGCCGTCTCTGTCATCTCAACCATAAAAGTCGAGCGGCCTCGTGCAAGGTTGTCGCTCGCTCCAATGCGTGTGTAGATGCGATCGGCAATGCCATATCTCATGCGCGTAGCCGGCACGAACGAGCCCATCTGCGCCATGATTACAATCAAGGCAGCCTGTCGCAGGTAAGTAGACTTTCCACCCATGTTCGGGCCGGTGACGAGCAACAGCGTCGGGCCTGGCAACGGCTCTTCAGGGGCCGAGACCGAGGCGTCAAGGTAGAGATCGTTGGCAATGAAGCGCCCCTCGCCCGAATCCTCCATCATGCTCTCGACGACGGGATGCCGGCCCGCCACAATCTCCAGCACCGGCTGCTCATCGAGCACTGGCCGTACATAATTCCGCAAGGCGGCAAGATGTGCGAAGTTCGCCAGCATATCGACCTCGGCGACTACCGCGCTTGCCCGCCTAACGCGTCCGGCAGCGTCGAGCACCGCGGACCGCAGTTTCGCAAAGAGCCGCTTTTCAATATCGATACAGCGCTCGTGCGCCGTAAGGATTTTAGTCTCATAATCCTTGAGTTCCGGCGTGGTGAAACGCTCGGCATTGACCAGTGTCTGCTTGCGTTCATAGTCTGCGGGCACTGCGCCGAGGTTTGAACGCGTGATCTCAATGTAGTAGCCGAATACGGAATTGAAGCGCACTTTCAGCGAATGAATCCCGGTACGCTGGCGCTCCCGCTCTTCAATCGCTGCGATCGATTGCCGGCCGCTCTGGCTGATGGTTCGCAGTTCATCGAGCTCCGCGTCCACGCCTGGCGCTATCAGCCCGCCTTCGGCCAGTGTCAGCGGCGGCTCCTTGATCAGCGTCGACTCTATTTGCCCGCGCAGATCTTCGAGCGTATCCAGGCGGGTGAGGCATGTCGTCCAAAGCGTCGCGGCGAACGCAGACAGCGCCCCGCCTACACCCGGCAGGCGCCGCAACGAACTGCCCAGGGCCAGCACGTCGCGCGGGCCGGCACTATCGAGCGAAACCCTGGCGAGCAGCCTTTCAAGATCGAGAATGCCGGCCAGCGAACGGCGCAACTCTTCTCGCAAAATGAGGCTGACGTGCGCCTCCGCGACGGCTTCATAGCGTAAATTCAGCGCGGACGTATCGATCAGCGGCCGCACCAGCGCGGCCCGCAACATGCGCTTGCCCATCGGAGTCAGACAACAATCCAATGTATGGAAGAGTGTCGTCTGCCGCGGTCCATCGTTAAACAGCGTATCGACAAGTTCAAGGTTCCGGACCGTGACCTGATCAAGTTGCAGGAATTGGGAGCGTTCGTAGAATCGGATACTGTCAATGTGCCCGAGCTCCAGCCGCTGGGTGCTGCGCACATAATGCAGCACGGCGCCGGCTGCTACGGCGGCAGGCGTATGTCCTTCCAAACCAAACCCCTCAAGCGAATGCGCCCCAAGTTGTCTTTGCACAAGGGGCACAGCATACTCCGCGGTGAAAACCCAGTCCTCCATTTTCGTGTGCGTACGAACGCGATCAAGCGCCTTGAATCCATCCGTCTCGACGGAGAGAGAAAAGGAGTTGGGCAGCAGCAATTCGCTTGGCTGCGCCTTCAGTATCTCGTCGATACATAGCGAGGCGGCATTTGGCCCATGAAACTCGGCTGCTCTGAAGTCGCCTGTCGATACGTCCAGCAGTGCAAAGGCGCAGGTAGACTCGCCCAGGTGCAAAGCAGCCAGGAAATTATTCTGCTCAGAGCCAATCGCCGGATCGAGGGACGTACCCGGAGTGAGCACGCGGACGACTTCCCGACGCACGATCTTCTTGGTGAGCTTAGGGTCTTCCATCTGTTCGCAGATGGCGATGCGGTACCCTTTGCGCAGCAGACGCGAGAGATAGCCCTCAGCGGCATGATACGGCACTCCGCACATCGGCACAGACCGTTCGCGGTCCCGCGCGGTGAGGGTGATCTGAAGCTCGCGCGAAGCCACCTGAGCGTCTTCGAAAAACAATTCATAAAAATCGCCCATGCGAAAAAAGAGCAGGGCGTCGGGATTTTGACTTTTCGCCGCAGTGTACTGCCGCATGAATGGGGTCAGCGACGCCGCCTGGGATTCAGGAGGCGGGGCGGCCTGCTCGGCCTCGACAATGGATACTTCTTCTGACACTGGATGCGTCAGGATACCGCGAATGCCGGTTGCGGTGCAGGCAGGAGCCGGGGAACGCGCTCCCAATGTTCAAGGCAAGTTGCCTTGATCGAAAGGGAGCGCAGCGCCCGAGTCACGGCAGCTTCAACGCTAGTTCAGTTTAACCATGGGTTGACTAGACGAGCTTGGGCACCGAGCTGTCGGACCCATGCTGCTTCACCAGCTTGTTATAAGTGCCGATGATGAGGAACGGCGCGGCCCACTGCCCAACAAAAAGAGCTGCATGGTCCTTACCGGTTATTTTGAAGATCAGTGAGGCAACGATTGAAGCACCGGCTGCCGCTAGAAAAAACGAACTAGGCAGTTGAGCCGTCTGGCTTTCCAGCATGGAAGTGACCTGGTCTTCGGCGATCTCGCCGGGACGAACGCGATAATCCATTATGATTTCCTCCGTTTAATCCGAAACACAAAACACCGCCGGCGCATAGCCAACGCTGCACAGTGTGAGGAGATGCACGCCTGCGAACATCGGGTGCTTGCGCGGTTAAAGGTTTGCGCTGCATCAACATTGGCCGCCTATTATTTTCGAGAGTAGCAACCGCCAGACGCCTTCAGGTTCCTGCCAGGTGCTTGATTATCGTCCCGTGACCGGGTGCTGCGGGATCCAACCATATCGTGTCGTCCATATGTAGACCGCTCCATTTACCATGAATGAGACTTATGTACCTATTCTGGCTAAGGACTGCGGCGGCCCTCTACGGCATCGCGAGCGTGGCGGCGCTGCCCGCCATATTCTATGAGCGCCCTCGCTGGCTGCGCCTTTGCCTGCCTGCGGCCGTGCTCGGTTTCATGCTCAACTTCGTCTCCGTTGTCGAACTCCTTACCGCCGCTCATCACCTCATGCCAGTCGGAATGCACGAGATCCAGGCCCTGCTCGCGCTGCTGATTGCTGCCGCTTTCCTAGTAGTCTGGTTCCGCTTCCGCACCGTGTCTTTCGCGGTGTTTGCTCTACCGCTCGCCTTCTTCCTGGTGCTCGTCCCCGCCATCGGGCCCGACCGCTACACTTTTGCTTCCCCTGTAATCCGCAGCGGATGGATTTTCGTACATGTCTCGATGCTGCTGGCGGCATACGCCGCGCTCTTTTTCAGCCTGGTCGCGGGCGTGCTTTATTTCCTACAGGAACGCGGCTTGAAGAGCCGTCAGCACGGGTCGATTTTCAATTGGCTGCCGCCCCTGGACACCATGGAAAGCATCGGCTATCAAAGCCTCGTAGTCGGGTTCTGCTGCATGACAGCCGGTCTCCTGGCCGGCTCGCTGATCGCGCAAGAGAGCGTCGGGGCCGGGTATTTTCTTGATCCCAAAGTGCTGCTTTCCTTCGGGATGTGGCTGCTCTTTGTAGTGCTGCTATTCGTCCGGAAAATACAGGGCCTGCGAGGACGCCGCGCTATCTATATCTCAGGGTTCGTATTTCTCGTAATGCTGAGTGTATGGGCAGCCAACCAGGTGAGTTCCGTCCATCGCTTCACGACGCCGTGAAATGGATTGGCAAATAGAGTCGGATTTAGCAGCAAAAGATTACGTCAGAAGGCGCAATGAGCATTGTCATACTGGGCGTCAATCATAAAACGGCGCCCGTAGAGGTGAGAGAGCAGTTGGCGATTGGGCCGGAACGCCTGGCCGAGGCGACCACGCGCCTGCTCAGGATGCCGGGCATACGCGAAGGCATGATCCTTTCGACCTGCAATCGAGTCGAACTTCTCACCCACGAGGAAGATCGGGGTCCCGAGGGAGCAGCCCAACAGGCCGCCTTAGGTATCAACTTCCTCGAAGAATACTTTGCCGTCGATCGCGCGCTTCTGCGGCCACATCTTTACGAATATCGGGAGCGCGAAGCAGTGCGTCATCTTTTCCGGGTTGCTTCCAGCCTGGATTCCATGGTCGTCGGCGAGCCGCAAATCCTCGGCCAGGTCAAGCAGTCCTATAACGTGGCGCGCTCCGTCGGCGCAGTACAGGGAACGCTGGAGGGACTGCTGCAAGCCGCTTTTTCCGCCGCCAAAAAAGTGAGGACGGAGACTGACATCGGCAGCAGTTCGGTTTCCATCGCTTCCATTGCCGTTGAGCTGGCGCAGAAGATCTTCGGCTCCCTCGGAGGGAAGAAAGTCTTTCTCGTCGGCGCCGGCAAGATGAGTGAACTCGCCGCCAGGCACCTGCTGGCCCACGGTGCGACATCGATCCTCGTCACCAACCGGACCCATGATCGGGCAGTGCGCCTCGCGGGTGACTTCGACGGACGAGTGATTCGCTTTGAAGACCTGTACGCGACCGCTGACCAGGCCGACATTATCATCACCTCCACGGGCTCACCCCACCCCATCTTCCGCCGCGAACATGGACAGTTGTTCATGCAGCGGCGGCGCAACCGTCCCATGTTTTTCATCGACATCGCCGTACCCCGCGATGTTGATCCTGAGATGAACCGGGTTGACGGCGCGTTCCTTTACGACATCGACGATCTGCAGACAGTAGCGAACAGCAACCTCGCCGACCGCTCCCGCGAAGCCGCCCAGGCCGAGACCATTGTCGCCCATCAGGTGGAGCGCTATCACGAGCGCGGGCTCACCCTTGACGCTGTGCCCACCATAGTGGGCTTGCAGGCGGCCAGTGAAGATATCCGCCAGGGCGAACTGCGCCGCGCCGAAATGAGGCTGAGTTCCCTCACCCCCGAGCAGCGAGAGGCCGTCGAAGCAGTGACAAGGGGAATGATGAAAAAGTTCCTGCATCAGCCGATGCTCGCCATCAAGACAGCCGCCAAGGCGGGCGACGCTTCTGTCCTGGATGTGATCCGCAACGCTTTTGACCTCCGCAGCCGGGAGGAGGTTCAAACCGGCGCAAGACAAACGCACGAGCACCAGGAAAACTCCATACCCGATGCGCGCGGCTCCGTTGCGCTCTCCCCATCCCCTGGAGAAACTACGGAGCAATCAGCCGTAGACTCTGCTACCCAAGCCATGACGGAGCGCCGTTGATCCGCATCGGCTCGCGAGGGTCACAGCTCGCGCGTTGGCAATCAGAACACATCGCCGGGTTGCTGCGCCGCGCGGGCCACGACGTGTCTATCCACATCATTCGCACCAGCGGCGATCGGCTGCAAGAGGTGACTTTCGCCGAAGCAGGCACCAAGGGCATGTTCACCAAAGAGATTGAGGAGGCGCTGGCCGCGAACCGCATCGACCTTGCCGTCCACAGCCTCAAGGATTTGCCAACCGGCCTGTCCGCACCCTTTGCCATCGCCGCTATTCCACAACGCGAAGATGCGCGCGACGTTTTCGTCTCTCCCCATCACGTCGTCTTTGCAGATTTGCCGCATCACGCAAGAGTCGGCACCAGCAGCCTCCGGCGTCAAAGCCAGCTTCGCGCTCTCAGACCAGATATTGAATTTGTAGAGTTTCGCGGAAACGTGGATACAAGACTGCGAAAACTTGGCGAAGGCCAGGCCCACGGGATTGTGCTCGCAGCCGCCGGACTGGCGCGGCTGGGGCGTATGGAGTGGGTGCGCGAATATTTCTCTCCCGAAACCGTGTGCCCCGCCGCCGGCCAGGGTGCTCTCGCCATTGAATGCCGCGCCAATGATGCTCCTACCCACGACGCGGTCCGGTTCCTCAACCACGCCGACACACATTACGCCGTGAACGCTGAACGCGCTGCGCTGAGCGCTCTTGGCGGCGGCTGCCAAGTCCCAATCGGCATTTACTGTCTTCGGGCAGGTGAGCAGTTCAACATCATGGGCGCCGTCGCCACCGCAGATGGAACGAAGTTAGTCCGCGCAGCGACTAGGGGCGTCCCCTTAAACCCTGAGCATTTCGGCAGCCTTCTCGCAGAGGAGTTGCTTCGTCTCGGGGCGCGCGATATTTTGCCGTTCAGTGCCAACGGCTCCCAAGCGGCCATCCCGGGAGCGCCGTGACTGCACCGCTGCGCCCCCGGAGCCAGACGTCGCTCACAGCTGGGCCGCTAAGCGGTTGCCGGATCATCGTCACCCGCACCCGCGAACAGGCCAGTACCCTCACTGGAGGCCTCCGCCAACTAGGCGCTGAAGTAATCGAGCTGCCTACAATTGAAATCGTTCCGCCTGCCTCATGGCAGCCGCTGGACGATGCCTTGCTCTCCCTCGCCAGCTACCAGTGGCTGGTCGTGACCAGTGCAAACGCCGTCCGGGCAATAGCAGCGCGACTCGCGGTCTTAAGCATCGACCCCGCCGCACTCCAGGATATCCAGATCGCCACAGTCGGCCCTTCAACCGCAGCGGCGCTCCGCGAACTCGGCGCCACCCCGGCACTCATTCCACGGAGCTATATCGCCGAATCCCTAGTCGACGCCATCCGGCCCCACATCTGCTCAGGAACAAGAATCCTGCTTGCCAGGGCGGCCGCCGCCCGCGATGTGGTCCCTGATTCCCTTGCAGCGTTAGGCGCAAGTGTGGACATAGTTGACGCATACAGGACGGTCATACCCGCGCAAGCCACCTTGCGGGTCTGCGAATTGTTCGCCCACAGCACTCCCGACACTGCACCGGGCACCGGTCCGGTACCCTCGGTCACGCTGCCCGCGCCAGACGCAGCGACCTTCACCAGCTCTTCGACGGTTAAACATTTTCTGGCCGTGCTTGCCGAAGCTGGCATTTCGCGTCCTGCTGGCCTTCGCGCCATCTCCATCGGCCCGGTCACCAGCGCCACATTGCGGGAAAATGACTGGGAACCCGCCGCAGAAGCCGTAAATTACGATGTCCCGGGTCTCATCGCGGCGACGCTCCTAGCTCTGCGTTCGCGTTGACGTTCTCAAAAGAACGGCCACAGTCTGCAACGAGTGTGGCCTGCTTTAGACCATGTTCGGTGTGATGACTAGGACCAGTGCCCTTCACGCCAGATCCATCCGCCGCCGCGATGCACCCAGTGTCCCTCCACCCAGTGCGCGCGTGGGTGTGGAGGCTCGACGTAGGCGCCCGGCACCCAGACATACCGGGCTCCGTCCCAGCGATGATAACCGGCGTGCCATGCCCAGTCGCGATGCTCTGGCGGTGGGGGTGGGACAACCTCATAAGGGCGCGGTGGAGGCGGCCCTATGCGCACCACGATCTGTGCGCTGGAAGAGAGTGCGGAACCTAACGTGAAACATACGGCAGATGCAGCAACAAGGAGCTTGTTTTTCATGGAAAATCCCCCTGGCAATTTCAGACGGAAACACGAGAACAAAGTTGCGATCAAAGTTCGAGTTTCGTCTCCCATGAGAGGCCGCTCTTAAGCCCGGGTCAGTGACTCGACCAGGTCTTGTCAGCGGAGCAGCAGACGCGCTCAATGGTGCACTCAACGCATCGCGGCTTCCGAGCAACGCACACCTGCCGGCCGTGATGGATCATCTCGTGCGAAAACGCGATCCAGTGGTCCTGAGGAATGGTGTCCATCAAGTCCTGCTCTACTTTTTTGGGATCAGTATCTTTCGTCAACTCAAGCCGAGACGATAGCCGCAGCACATGCGTGTCGACCACCACACCGACCGCCACCTTGAACGCTACCCCGAGCACCACGTTGGCGGTCTTGCGCGCCACACCGGGCAGGGTCAGCAGCTCCTCCATCGTGCGCGGTACCTCACCCTTGTACTCGGCCACCAGCCGCCGCGCCGCGCCTGATATCGATTTCGCCTTGTTGCGGAAGAAGCCTGTGGGCCTGACCACTTCTTCAATCGCGGCCAACGATGCCTCTGCAAATGCCGCCGGGGTAGGAAAGGTCTGAAACAAAACGGGAGTGACAAGGTTCACCCGAGCATCAGTACACTGCGCGGACAGGATGGTCGCGACCAGCAACTCCCACGGATTGCCATGCCGCAGCGCACACTCCGCGTTTGGATATGCCGCCGCGAGCCCGTCAAGGATGGCCGAAATGCGCGTGGGGTCGAGGGGATCTCTTTTGCCGGGACGTATCTTTTTGCTAGAACTGCCCTTCCTCGGCTGCGGCTGGCCAGGAGTCCCAACCTCGCCAGCAATGCCCTTTGAAAGAGATTTCTTTATCGGGACAGGACGGGCCTTCGGAGCGCCAGCTGACGATGTGACGCGCTTTGCTGCCAAGGCCTGCGCCATTTTGTTATCCGGATTGTTACTGGCCGTTCGCGTCATTGGTCTTGGCCTGACCGCGCCTGAGATTTCAATCCTAAATGACGTTCAGGGTTGTGCAGATGCGACGGCCCCGCTCTTCTTAAGGTTTCATAAAGCGGCCCGCAGGTATACTTCAAAGGAATGTTAGAGAAGATTTTAGGTGTCCTCGCCCCCTTTATTATTGGCGTAATTTCTGCTTCGGGCTACTTTGGCGTTGCCCTCTTGATGGGCATCGAATCCGCCTGCATTCCCTTGCCGTCCGAGATCATCATGCCGTTCGCCGGGTACCTCGTGTATACCGGCCGATTCAATCTTTTCTGGGTCGCGACCGCAGGCGCTATCGGCTGCAACCTCGGTTCCGCCGTGGCCTATTGGATTGGCGCGTACGGCGGCCGGCCGCTCGTCGAGCGCGTGGGGCGTTATGTCCTGCTTAGCACCCGCGATCTTGACCGCGCCACTCGCTTCTTCGACAAATATGGCTCCATCACCGTCTTCGTGTCGCGGATGCTTCCCATTGTCCGCACCTTCATTGCGCTGCCGGCAGGGATCGCCCGCATGCCCCAGCTCCGCTTTCACATCTACACATTTCTGGGATCATGGCCGTGGTGCTTCGGGCTTGCTTACATCGGCATGAAGCTGGGCGAATCATGGGAGAGCGACCCCCGGTTCAAAGCCGTCTTCCATCGCTTTCAAGTCGGCGTCGAGGTGCTGATAGTCATTGCCATTGTCTGGTTTGTCTGGAGCCACATAAAGGGCCGCAACCAGGCCGTCGAGGCCTGAGCCTGCACACCCGCGTTCCAGGTGCCGTTCTTTATCTCCCCATCAAACCCGATTTGCAAACCCCTCCAGGAAAGATGACACTGGGGAGTTTGCACTTGAAGTTTTAGATATCCGTCGCGCAGCAAAGCCAGCCGCGCGATTTCACGAGAGGATGGACCAGCAAGCAATGTCGAACACGAACGACAGCCAGACGGCTGCCGAAACACAGATCGAGCACAAGGTAGAACCCGCGACCGGAAAACTAGGCGTAATGGTGGTCGGCCTCGGCGCAGTTGCCACCACACTGATCGCCGGAGTTGAGGCCATCAGAAAAGGCGTTGCCAAACCGATCGGATCGTTGACCCAGATGGGGACGATTCGGCTCGGGAAGCGCACCGACCAGCGCACTCCGCTGATCAAAGACTTCATCCCAATCGCCAAGATTGAAGACATCGTGTTCGCGGGTTGGGACATATTCGCCGACAACGTTTACGAGGCGGCGGCCCACGCGAAGGTCCTCGACAAAGACCAGCTGGAAGAGATACGGCCCTACCTCGAAGCCATCAAGCCGATGCCTGCCGTCTTTGACCAGTACTACGTCAAGCGGCTCAACGGCACCCACATCAAGACGGGCAAGAACAAACGCGACCTCGCCGATCAGCTTCGCACCGACATCCAGGCGTTTAAAAAGACGGTAGACCGCGTGGTAATGATCTGGTGCGGCTCGACGGAGATTTTCCTCGAACCGAGTACCGTCCACGGCTCCGTCGCAGCGTTTGAGAAGGGGCTTGAGGAGAATGACATAAATATTGCTCCCTCAATGATCTATGCCTACGCGGCGCTTTCTGAGGGAGTGCCCTTTGCGAACGGCGCGCCCAATCTGACCGTTGATCTTCCGGTGATGCACGAGCTTTCGAAGGCTAATGCCGCGCCAATATGCGGGAAGGATTTCAAGACCGGGCAAACGTTCATCAAGACGGTGCTCGCTCCGGCCTTCAAGGCCCGGATGCTCGGCGTCGCTGGCTGGTATTCAACTAACATTCTGGGCAATCGAGACGGCGAAGTGCTGGACGACCCCGAGTCCTTCAAGACGAAAGAAGAGTCCAAGCTGGGCGCGCTTGACTTCATTTTTCAGCCCAAGCTCTATCCTGATCTTTACAAGGATATTTACCACAAAGTGCGGATCAACTATTATCCTCCACGTGGTGACAACAAAGAGGGTTGGGACAACATCGATATCTTTGGCTGGCTGGGGTATCCGATGCAGATCAAGGTCGATTTCTTATGCCGCGACTCGATCCTGGCTGCACCACTCGCGCTGGACCTGGTGCTCTTCCTCGATCTCGCGAAGCGTAGTTCGGAGCTCAGGGATTTGGGCACCCAGGAGTGGCTCAGCTTCTATTTCAAATCACCAATGACCGCCCCCGGACTTTATCCGGAGCACGATCTATTCATCCAGTCGATGAAGCTGAAGAACACCCTTCGCCATATCATGGGCGAGGAGCTGATCACTCACCTCGGGCTCGAGTATTACGACTAAGGCGACCGTTGCCAGTCAATAGAGTGGGCATAAGTGCACATTGCCCGGCGCACATGCAAAAGCGGCGGAGCATGGCTCTGCCGCTTTCCATCACTCCCGGTGGTAGTGGTTAGTTGAAGGGTGCGGGAGCAGCGGGCTGTCGCGCTATCAGCTTTTCCGCGCAGGTGTGCTGTGCTTCCAGCGATTTCCTCTGCGCCTTGGTCCTCGGCTCGCCGAGGAGTTCAAAACAATAGGTGCAGATCATACCTGAGACTATAGGTGTGCTTCGCGATTGGTGCGGCAAGCCGTGAGGCGTCAATGCATGCATTCGGATCATAGGTCGCTCCTTTGATTCCAAAGCAGAGACAAAAAACCGCAGTCCACGACGAGGTTGCTGTAGCTAAAGAAGGCCATGCAACCGAGTCGGCATCTGTGTGCCAGGGACCCGGCGGTTTGCAGGAATTTCTTCCGTAAAGTGACGGCCCGCAAGTGATACCCAGCAATCTGAGCTAACTATGCACTCAGCCAGGCACGTAGTCAACATACAGCGGTCAAGCACGTCTACTATTTCGCCCAGCTAGTAATACTCGACTGGTATTTTTAGAATAGCAGGTTGAGGGGTTTCACTACGCCAACCATGTTTTTGCATTTAACTGGCTGAATCAAAGCGGCTTAGAGGGTTGTGGCCGGTTGCGGGGGCTTGACAGGTTTGGGCACTACTTCCCTGCATAAGGACTAATTACTTTACAGCGGAAGTTCAGGAGCAATGGCGCTGGTGGCTCCGTGTTTTTGAAGTCCGAGCCGCAAGAAGCTACGAGGCGATGTAAGCTCCTTCCGAAATAGCGGGTAAAGGTTTACTTTTGGTAGCTGCACAGGAGAACAGGATGCCCATAGTGGCAGGAGTTGATTTTGGAACGCTGAGCGTGCGCGTCACGCTACTGGATAGCGCTCAAGGCCGGCTCGGGACCGC
>DASWUZ010000118.1:0-1866 GCA_036401395.1 Acidisarcina sp. | reverse complement strand
TCGCTGGCCGGTCTAAGTGTAACTCGCAACTGCTCCGGACACTCATTCCGCATTTAGCACAGAGATAGGGCACCGGCGTCCCGTCCCACGCGTTGACCATCCTAACCCGCCGCCATAAGATTGGAACAGTTATTCAGTACTTCAGCACGCGCGCTTCCCTGCTCTGCTTACGGGGCCGCAGCCAAAGCCCCCATGCCTAATCGCTACTACCTGACGACTCCGATTTATTACGTGAATGCGCGCGCGCACGTGGGCCACGCTTACTCGACGATCGTCTGCGATGCGATTGCGCGGCGAAAGCGGGCGCTGGGCTTTGATACCTGGTTCCTCACCGGCACCGACGAACATGGCCAGAAGATCGAGCGCTCCGCCAAAGCCGCCGGCGTCTCCCCGCAGGAGTTTGCCGACCGCGTCTCTGCCCAGTTCAAAGGCTTGTGGGACACGATGGAGCTCAGTTACGACGACTTCATTCGCACCACCGACGAACGCCACAGACGCGGCGTGCAGCGCCTTTTCACCGTCCTCAAAGACCGCGGATTTATCTACAAGGGCTCGTACACCGGCCAATATTGCGTCTTTGACGAACTCTTTGTCGACGCATTGCCGGGCGGCGCGTGCCCCGACTGCGGCCGCCCGACGGAGACCGTCAGCGAAGAGAATTACTTCTTCAAACTGTCGGCCTTCGAGAGCAAGCTGCTCAAGTTTTACGAGGAAAATCCGGGGTTCATTCGCCCCGAAGGCGTGCGCAACGAAGTGCTCTCCGTGGTCCGCTCCGGCCTGAAAGATCTCTCCATCTCCCGGTCGAGCTTTGACTGGGGCATCCCCGTGCCCGGCGACGAAAAGCACGTCATCTACGTATGGCTCGACGCGCTCGCCAACTACATTACCGCCGTGGGCTATGGCAGCGACGATCCTGCGGACCAGGCCAAGTTCGCGAAGTACTGGCCCGCCGCCCTGCACCTGATCGGCAAGGAGATTAGCCGCTTCCACTGCATCTACTGGCCTGCGTTTTTGATGGCCGCCGACCTGCCGTTGCCGAAGGTGGTCGCGGCCAACGGCTGGCTCCTTTTCGAAGAGAGCAAGATGTCGAAGTCGCGCGGCAACATCGTCCGCGCCGAGACCGTCATCGAGGTGCTTGGGGCCGACGCACTGCGCTACTTTCTGCTGCGCGAAATTGTCTTCGGCCAGGACGGCGGCTTCTCCTTCGACGCCCTCGTGCAGCGATACAACTCCGATCTCGCGAACGGCTACGGCAACCTCGTCAGCCGAACGTTGACGATGATTTCGAAGTATTTCGACGGCGTCGTCCCCGCAGGCGGCGAGATCGAAACCGGCCAGCCCGGAACGGGCCGACAGGTTATTGCGCCCACCAGCGCCTCAGTCCTCGCAGCCGCCGAACACGCCATCGCGTCTTTCGGCGAACATTTCGAAAATTTGGAATTCTCTCGCGCCCTCGAAGCGCTGTGGGCTTTCGTGGGAGTCGTCGACGGCTACATCACGGCGCGGGCTCCGTGGAAGCTGGGCGCGAAGCTTGCCGTTCCTGAAGAAGCGATCGCCAGCCGCGCTCAGCTTGCCGAGATTCTCTACGTGTGCGCTGAGTCGCTGCGCATCATCACCGCGCTCATCTATCCCGTGTTGCCCGACGCGGCGGCTAATATATGGAAGCAGCTCGGCCTCGGCACCATCGCGGCTGCCGACCTCACAAACATTCACTGGGGATGGCTTCCGCCCGGCACAAAGCTTGGCTCTCTCTCCACCGTTTTTCCGCGCGCAGAAAAGGACACCGTCGAACGAATGCAGGACATCGAATATCACAACCATCTCAAGGCCGACGAAACGCCTTCCGCAAGCCCCGCAGCGTCCGCA
>DASWUZ010000117.1:0-7430 GCA_036401395.1 Acidisarcina sp. | reverse complement strand
AGCGGTGCTGCTGTCGACGCGCTGGTCAAGACCCTCGAAGGCGACGAGAAAATCGGCGCCCAGATCGTCCGCCGCGCCATCGAAGAGCCTCTTCGTCAGATCGTCAACAACGCCGGCATTGAGGGCGCAGTGATCGTAGGCAAGATCCTCGAAAACAACGACCCCCACTACGGCTACAACGCGGCCACCGACAAGTTCGAAGACCTGGTAGCAGCCGGCGTCATCGACCCCACCAAGGTAGCCCGCACCGCCCTGCTAAACGCAGCCTCGATCGCCGGCCTCATGCTGACCACCGAAGCCATAGTAGCCGACATCCCCGAACCCAAATCCAACGCCCCAGCCGGCGGCGGCCACGGCGGCGGCATGGAAGGCATGTACTAGGACTAGCCGTCCAGGCAAACGCGCCTTCAGCGCAAAAAGCCAAACGCTAATCGCACCAACAGAAAGGCCCCACAGCAACCTGCTGGGGGGTCTTTCTATTTAGGGGCTTATCGCCGCCAAGCACCAACGGCAGGCTACTAAAACACTCTCCAGGATGCTTGTCTTGTGGGCTCCTTCCTTGGGCGTAATATACTTTCGCTCATGCTTTTCCATTCTGAGCAGCAGTTAAATGAGATCAGCGACGTGGCTAAATCGCTGAAGTATGTCTTTGCCGCATCAACCACGCTACTGAGTATCCTTAGCCTTCGGCATGACACGACGTTCAAAGAAGATGATCAGACAAAGCTTAAACGGCTTACGCCCGTAGGCCGCTGGTATCAAGTTGGAGTTCTCACTCTGGCTCTGACTACGATCCTTGCCTCGATTGCGGAAGATAAAGCCAATCGAGCACTTACCTCTCTCGCAAATCGACGAGCTGATCAAAAGTTGCAAGCTGCTCTCGATGGGCAGCTAAATAGTGGCATCAAGCCGATTCTGCAAAATCTTCAGGAGGAAGTGAACAAGACCTCCAAATCGCTGAACGATGGACTCCGGGACGAAAGCCGCCGATCGTCTGCACAAATTCAGTCAAGTCAGAGAGATGTTCTTGGAAAGACCGAGCGCTCGTCCGAAGAACTCTCTGAGGTAGCAGGCCGAATTGAAGCTTCCAAAGCGCAGTTGGGTCAAATGGATGCAGGGTTGACTCAAATCACTATTCAAACGCAGGCGAGGTTGATAGACATGCAGAAGTCGCTGCTGGAGGCAAATTTCCGAGTGACCAGCTTTATCATGGACCTATCCGCAGCGGACGAGAGGAAGTCAGCTGGGAGGGCGAACTGGGCTGAAACTGATGCCGTAATCAGCAAGAGGGAAGAAGCGATTTGCAAGGGCCAAGCGCCCACCTACATCGGTACCGACAATTCCAATGTTTGCAATGGAATATTTCGATCGAATAAGACCAGGAGGGAGACTCACAAATTTGCGGAGTTGCTCTACCCAGACAATGGATTTACTAGCCTCATCCAAATCGGACTTAGCAACCTTCACGTAAATCTCTGGGCTTATGACTGTGCTGGCCTCAATCAACCCGCAGGTTCGAGCCACACACCGGAACCATGCCTTCGCGGCCCCTCGATATACATGATAGGCGGCAGACGCGCTCATCCGTTACTGTCGATACGCTGGAAATCCCGGCCGCCTTGAGTGGGGGAAGTACTATGGACTCAGCGCACCATTACAGTATTAGCATGGTTTACGATCCACATTCAGCGAATCCATTGAAAGAAAGGAAATTTTATGCTCGAGATTTCCTTAACGCTTCCATGCAAATCGAACTATGCTCGGATGCGAGTGCCTTTTCTCCCCAAAAGGAACTTCAGCAGCTCTCGGCCAGAGCAAGCGAGTTGAGCAAAGAGCTACCGCAGGCAATGGACCTCACAGTCAACGAAGAAACGGTTCAAGAGGGATCAGACAGCAGCGCTCTCGCAAATCAAGCCATTTGGATCAACCATATCTACCAGTTTCGGCGTGCCACGACGACCTGGAGCACAGCCTCCTCCCTATGCTTCATTACCACTTATAGCCGGTATTAATGCCGGTGGCCGGGTGCCCCATCCTTCACAGCTTCATCGTGAAGGGTGGGTATGCGAAGCATCCGCTCTTTTCCACGCCCAATCACCGGCCATAGTCTAGCTGTGGCGTTATGCGCTACACTAGAGCTGAATGATCAAGTCGTTCAAGCACGCCGGCTTGCAGAAATTCTTCACCACGGGATCGAAAGCCGGCATTCGGCCCGATCATGCCACGAAGCTTCAGCTCCAGCTAATGGCCCTTAACTCAGCCACGAAGCCTACCGACATGGCAGCACCCGGATGGGACCTTCATCCCCTCAAGGGCGCTCTAGCGGGCAACTGGTCAATCTCGGTAAACGGAAACTGGCGGTTGGTCTTCGCCTTCGAAGGCACAGATGTGGCCCAGGTAGATTACATGGACTACCACTAGGAGACGACGATGCAGATGCACAACCCGGCCCACCCCGGAAAGGTCTTGAAGGAATATATGGGCGACGCTGAAGTCACAAGCTTCGCAACCCGCCTGGGCGTTGACCGCACCACCCTCTCCCGCCTGCTGAACGGCCGCGCCAGCATCTCCGCGCAGATGGCCCTCAAACTGGAGCAGGTACTCGGCACCTCCGCCGAGATGTGGATGAACATGCAGGCCATCTACGACCTCTGGACCGCCCGCCAAAAGTCCAACCCCGCCCGACCATCCCACATCAGACACCAACGTCGAGCGTCGGCCTAGAAGTGCCGCGACACACACCACGAGCCGAGTGCCCCATGTCTCGTTTTTCCAGACATGAGACTCAAGCAGCAGCATCCGTTCTCCCCGCCTAACAACCTAGTTCGGGGAATATTTTCGAAACAGTTGCCTCCCACTCTCATCGAGCAGCTTCGTTTCGCGGTTCAAAGCTTATACGCAAGCGCGTACGAGTAGCCTTGGCAAACCGCTCCAGCGTGCGCGTCGACGGCAACACCCGCCCACTTTCAAGCCGCGCAATCACAGCCTGCGTGGTCCCCATGGCCTGCGCAACCTGTTCCTGAGTCATCTCCGCATCGCCCCGTGCCTTGATCAAGGCCGATGCCAGGGCGAACTCCTTTTGCAGCGAGTCATACGCCGCAACATACTTCGGATCTTTTCTCCATTGAGCAAAAGACTCTTCAGCCGGAATGAATGTGCGCTTCATACGACCTCCTTGGCCCGCTTCAGTGCCGTTATGATTTCCCGTCGCGGCGTCTTCTGTGTCTTCTTCTCAAAGACATGTACCACGACGACCCGCCTGCCGATCGCCGTGACGTATACGGCACGAGCGATCCCGCCTTTTCCCTTCAATCTCATCTCCCAGAGTGGCCCCTCCAGGTGCTTCACATACGGCTCGCGCACGCGCTCCAGCCCGTGGCTTCCAATCAGCTCCGATATGCGCTGAAAGCTCGCACGAATATCCAGAGGAAGCGCATCGAGCGACGCCTTCACATCTTCGTTCAGGAAGCCCACCACCCATGCCATATTCTAATATACCTTTCGTGCAATGTCAGGTAGCCCGGGGTCACGACCAGGAGCTCACATTCTAGTTATGGCCCGGATGCGCCAGAAATCTTCTAACTTCTACTCAAAGTTGGCGTAGTGAAGCATCCCGCTGCGTATACTTGAGATAGGTAGCAGTTCGAAGTCCTACTTCAGCAACCATTTCCTTCATAGTCCCCGAACCAGCCGGAAACATCAACAACAGGTTCCCAGCGGTGCGAAGCCATACAAATATCCCTATTCCATCGCGACCGATACATGAAAGGACATAGACCCGCACCGCCGAGCCACCCCCACCCCAACCGGCAGGTGAGCAACGACGGCAATTCCTGGCTCTGAGCAAGGACCGGACTTAGGGTTGATGGGTAAGGTCTAGTTGCAGCCGCTGGTTCAATTGGCTGCTTTGGCGGGCTAGTTCGATGATGCGTGCCGTGCGCCAGGCGTCTTGCGGAGCCACCGCGAGTGGGGTTTTGCCCAGAAGCGCTTCGCGCAAGTTGGCGTAGATGCCGCGGTAGTCGCCTGGCAGCGTGGGGATGCGGCGCGTTTCGCCGCTGGCCAGGGTGAGGGTGCCGTCGGCAGACTCGGGTTCTGCGCCCCAATTTGGGCCGCCTATCGGGTCGCCCCTTTTGATCGCGTCTTCCTGTGGATCGAGGCCAAATTTGATGTAGGTCCCTGTAGTCCCGTTCACCATGAAGCGTGGGCCGGGCGCGGTCGCCGCCATCGTGGCGTGCAGAAGTACGCTCATCCGCGGATAGGTCAGGTGCAGGTCGAACGAGTCGTCGGTGGTGAAAGAGTCGCGCTCGGTGCGGACCTCGGCCCAGAGGCTCTCGGGCGGGCCGAAGAGGTTCAGGGCCTGGTCGATTAGGTGAGGGCCGAGGTCGTAAAGGATGCCGCCGCCGAGGGCCGGCTCTTCGCGCCACGCGCCCGGTTTAGGGTCGAGGCGGAAGCGGTCGAACCGCGATTCGAAGCGGATGATGCGGCCAAGTTCGCCGGACGCGAGGACTTGTTTCAGGGTGAGGAAGTCACTGTCCCACCGGCGGTTTTGATAGGCCGAGAGGACGAGGCCGCTTTCACGGGCCAGCCGGATCAGTTCTGCGGCCTCGGCGGAGGTGAGGGTCATCGGCTTGTCGACCAGCACGGAGCGGCCAGCTAGCAGGCATTGTTTCGCGATGGGGAAGTGGGACGGGTTAGGCGTGGCTACCACCACGAGCTGTATCGTGGGGTCGGTGAGGAGTTCGTCGACGGAGCGGCAGATGCGCGCGGTCGGGTAGGCTGTAGCAGCTTCGTCGCCGGTGCGCTGGACTATCGCGGCTAATTCATAGCCGGGTGTGGCGCTCAGGACGGCGGTGTGGAAGATGCGGCCGGCGAGGCCGAAGCCTACGACTCCAGTGCGTATGGTTTCGCTCATGTTGGGATAGTAATCGCGTTCGGAAGGTGGGTGCTTTTTTCGTCCACTCGTCGCACTTCATGCGGTGAATGGGCGCCGCGATTTAAGCGGACGTGTTGGAACGATGTCTCAAGGGGGAGACGTGGTCCCGAATTTTGGCGAGTGGAGCTGTTTGCTGCGCGAACGCAGGAAAGGTTAATCGGTAAGGGATGGTTCGGCGGGTTTGCGTTCGGTCAGGAGCACGAGGGAGCGGCCTTCTATGCGCATGCGGCGGCGGATCCAGAGGGTTTTGAAGGGGCTGGTGAGGTCGGCTGTATTCATGATGACCTTCCAGCGGCCGGCCTCCGGAGGCTCCGGCAGGGTGAAGGTCACTTCTTCGTGGTGAGCGTTGACCAGCAACAGGAATGAGTCGTCGTGCAATGGGTTGCCTAGATTGTCAGTGACGTTAAGGGTTTGCCCGTTGAGCATCATGCCAAAGGTGCGGACGAAGGATGTGTTCCAGGCTTCGTCGCTGAGTTCTTTGCCGTCGTTGCCGTACCAGGCGATGTCGCGCGTGGCGGAGTGGTGAATGGCGCGATCTTGGAAGAACTTGCTGCGATGCAGATTAGGATGGGCCTTGCGGAGGGCGATCAGTTTGGCGGTGAAGTTCAGCAGCGCCTCTTTGTCAGGGTTCTGGGCCCAGTCATACCAGCTGATTTCATTGTCCTGGCAGTAGGCGTTGTTGTTGCCTTGCTGGGTGCGGAGAATTTCGTCGCCGCCCGAGATCATGGGGACTCCCTGCGATAGCAGCAGAGTCGCGAGCTGGTTGCGGACCTGCTTCATGCGGGCGCGGTGGATCTCTGGGTCGTCGGTCGGGCCCTCTGCGCCCATGTTCCAGGAGTGGTTATCATTGGCTCCGTCCTGGTTGTTTTCACCATTGGCTTCGTTTTGCTTGTCGTTGTAGGTGACGAGGTCTTTAAGGGTGAATCCGTCGTGGGCGGTGATGAAGTTGATGCTTGCGTAGGGACGGCGGCCATCGTGTTTGTATAGGTCGCTTGACCCGGTTATGCGGTAGCCCAGATCGCTGAGCTGACCTTCATCGCCCTTCCAGAAACGGCGGACGGTGTCACGGTATTTTCCGTTCCATTCGGCCCACAGGACGGGGAAGTTGCCAACCTGATAGCCGCCTTCGCCGACGTCCCAGGGCTCGGCGATGAGCTTGACGTCGGCAAGGGTTGGGTCTTGATGGATGATGTCGAAGAAGCCGCTGAGGCGGTCTACGTCGTGGAGTTCGCGGGCCAGGGTAGCAGCGAGGTCAAAGCGGAATCCGTCGACATGCATTTCGAGTACCCAGTAGCGGAGCGAATCCATGATGAGCTTAAGCACTTGCGGATTGCGGACATTGAGGGTGTTGCCGGTGCCGGTGTAGTCCATGTAAAAGCGCGGATTGTCGGCCATGAGCCGGTAGTAGGTGGTGTTGTCGATGCCGCGCATGCTGAGCATGGGGCCAAGTTGATTGCCTTCGGCGGTGTGGTTGTAAACCACGTCGAGGATGACTTCGATGCCCTCGCGATGGAGGGTTTTGACCATGGCTTTGAATTCCGCGACCTGGTTGCCGCTATCGCCGACCGAACTGTAACGGCCCTCGGGGCTGAGGTAGCCGAGGGTGTTATATCCCCAGTAATTGGTGAGCCCTTTGTCGACCAGACCGCTGTCGTTGATGAAGTGGTGCACGGGCAGGAGTTCGACGGCGGTGACGCCAAGCCGCTTGAGATGGCGCAGGCTGGCGGGTGAGGCTAGGCCCGCGTAGGTGCCCCGCAAGGGCTCAGGGACCTCCGGGTTATTGATGCTGAAGCCGCGAACGTGAGTTTCGTAGATCACGGATTCGTTCAGTGGAGTGCGCAGTGGGCGGTCCATCTCCCAGTCGAAGTAGGGGTTGACTACGATGCATTTTGGAACGCCGGAAGCGCTGTCCCGATCGTCGCGGTTAAGATCGGCGTCGTCGCCCCCGAAGACGTAGGGAAATATCGGCTCAGACCATTTCACATCGCCGCAGATGGCCTGGGCGTAAGGGTCGACGAGCAGCTTGGCAGGATTGAATCGAAGGCCGTTGTGCGGCTCCCAGGGGCCGTGAACACGATATCCGTAACGCTGGCCGGGTGAGATGCCGGGGACGTAGCCATGCCAGACGAAGGCGGTGCATTCCGTAAGAGAAATTTTGGCGCACTCGACGTCGTGTTCGTCGTAAAGGCAGAGCTCAACGCCGGTTGCATTTTCGGAGTAGAGGCTGAAGTTTACACCAGTGCCGTCCCATTTCGCGCCGAGCGGATAGGGCTTTCCTGGAAGGAGGGTGCGATTCATCTTGTTTGTCGCCTTATCAGGAAGGATTCGGGTCAACTTGTCAGAGGCGGATAGGGTTGGAAGCGTTGCATCACGTGTGGAGAGCAGGTCGTACCAGAGTTGTTTGCTGAGCGCATGAGCGAGGCCGTCGGATGCGGCGGGAACGGCTCAACATATCTTCTTGGTCTTAGAGAGCGGCACGGCATACCCGCTCGATTTT
>DASWUZ010000116.1:0-14665 GCA_036401395.1 Acidisarcina sp. | reverse complement strand
GTCGAACGAGCGGAACGCATTCTTCGGATTGTGCTTCGACAGCACCTTGGTGATCGCAGCGGTCAACGTCGTCTTGCCGTGGTCAATGTGCCCGATCGTACCGACATTCACGTGCGGCTTAGAACGGTCAAACTTTTCCTTCGCCATTTCAAATCTCCCTCAAATCAATTCAGCCCGCGCTCTCGCCGGGGAAAACTCACTCCGCAAAAACTTATTCCGTAGGAAACGCCCCAACTCTGCGCTCCCATTCCGTCAAACCTGCCAGCTTCCGGTCAAGCGCATCGTACGCACTCGAATACTTCTCGCAAAATCCCTGATACCCCGCGCTCGACGCCCACGTATCAAACGTGAAATACCGCGCCGGGTTCCCCACACTCCTCGTCAACTCCACACCCAAAAACTCAGGCGACTGCTTGAAAAGCTGCGCCCACGCCCCCTGCGGTCCATACGCGCCCAAAAATTGCTGCTCACAGCCAGATTTCACCTGAAACTCCCACACCACCACGTGCAGGCTATCCACGGCTTCGGCTGAGAGATGTTCCAGACGCTCAGTAATACGCGTACACCTTCAAATATTTCGCCCGCAGTTCCGGCGCAACCTGCTCTACCATCCGCAGATATTGCTCCCTCACCTGCCCACGGTCTGAGTTGCCCAGCGCCTCATATTGCGACGGCGTCTGCTCTCCCAACAAGCCGAGTTTTAATATGCCTTCAAAATTTCTGACCCGCAGCCGCGCCCGGTCCACCAGGCGCAGGAACTTCGCTACCTCTGCCGGCGCAAACACCCGCTCCAAAGCCTTCAACACTTCCCCAAACACCGGCTGATCTTCTACTTGAAGCAGCGCCTGCTCAAACATCATTCCCTAACTTCCAATCCCTGCTTCAACTTCTTACGCCGACTTCGAACTTCTGGAGCGGGAGACGGGAATCGGACCCGCGACCAACAGCTTGGAAGGCTGTGACTCTACCACTGAGTTACTCCCGCTCAAAGTACAGCTAAAACTAATCCTTGGAGCTGATGATCGGGATTGAACCGACGACCTCTCCCTTACCAAGGGAGTGCTCTACCGACTGAGCTACATCAGCGTTATTTCTCTTCCCCAACATCTTTATCGTACCCCGAACCGGACCGCGTCAGCAGCACCCGCACGGCAAATCCGCCCAGCAAAATCCACACCAGGTAAAGCATTCTGCCCGGGTCGATCGTTCGCCAAGCCAGCACCGCAACCGCCCCGAGCATCAGCAGCGCCACCCACCTTTTTGTGGACTGCCGCATTTCGCCCAAGACCTGTCGCCTCTCAAATCAAAAGCACTACCACATCAAACATCGAGCCAACTCAAAAAATGGTGCACAGGGGAGGATTCGAACCTCCGTAGCTCCAAAGAGCGGCAGATTTACAGTCTGCTGCCATTAACCGCTCGGCCACCTGTGCACATGTCCCGCGCCCCCGGCAACCACCCAAACAAGCCCCACGAACAAGCTTTGTAGCGACGCACCAGCAAGCTGTACGGGGGCGCAAACCTCCGGTCAAAAAGCCTTATCTTGATGGGGAGTCACTGCGGCGGTCAATGCCTGAAGCGCACTTACTCCTGCTAAAACCGGTGCCTCAAACTGTGGAACTCTGGAGCTGGCGAAGGGACTTGAACCCCCGACCGTCTGATTACAAATCAGATGCTCTACCAGCTGAGCTACGCCAGCCCGAACTACCCTGCAACCCATGCCACCAGCACTCAGATCAAGCACCGACAGCGCAAGTCACAAGATCAAAGGCTACCACAGCAACCCGGCCCGCTGCAACGTCTCCGCAGTTGATCTCGGGCCCCATTCACCGCAAAAAAACCCTGCTCTCCGCGGAGAAAACAGGTTTCGAACCTGACTCCCGAATGATAGCCGGAATGCTGTAAAGTGGACTGAAAGCAGTGAGGGGTGGCCCATGGCTCGTTTAACGCTTGATACTGATCCGCAGTTCGATCAAACCTTGGCCGACTTGGTAGATATGACCGGCGGAACGAAAGCAGATGTACTGCGCAAAGCGGTCGCTACGTATAAGTACCTCAAGACCGAGGATCTTGATCCGGGAAACAGGATTTCAATAACAAATCAAGAAGGAAGCGTCGTCAAGGACGTCGTCCTTCCTTAACGGAAAAGAATGTCGGATGCAAACCCGAGTCCGCGCTTGAAAGAGGTAATTCCGGTCAGCGGCGTAGGCGGTCTTACGGTCACCCGTCCTGCCTTCCTCGAAGTCTGGGGTGTTGTGTTCGTCTCGTGGGCTGGGGCCTGGATGCTTATGTCGCGGCCTCCATGTTGTTTTATTATCTGCACCACATTCCGGCACTTCCATCCCAGACCGGTTCCGCTCAGGACTACAAATCCACCCTCGAACTTCACAAGACAGCTACCGATCAGTTCCGAGAGACTTTTACCTTCGTCTTCGATCTCATGGTGACCAAGACTGTTCTCCCCCTCGTGACCCTGCTCCTGGGCTACCTGTTCGGATCAAAAATGAGCTGATCGGGTCAGGGCTAGCTGTCCCCTCCTATCTGGTGACGGAAGTGAGCACCTAACAAGCCGAAACGATGAACATTCCACTCCGCCGGATTGCCCAGTTTCTCCTATTCTGCTTCGTTGTGCTGACCCTGCATGCCAACTTGCCAGGCCAGGACAATAAGGACGCCCCGCGCCCCACCAGCACTCCCTACTCCGGCGATCTCTCCATCTTTGAGTATCCCGACCGAGACAAAAAGCTACAGATCGACCGCGTCATGGATCTGCTAGAGATTCGCGCAGGCAAGAACGTCGTCGATCTCGGTGCAGGTTCGGGCTGGTTCACAGTGCGAGCCGCGCGACGAGTTGGCGCGCAGGGCACGGTGTTTGCTGAGGACATCAATCCCGACGCCATTCGCTACATAGACGACCGCGTCAAAAAGGAAAATCTCGCGAACGTCCGCACCATCCTCGGCACACCGGACGACCCGCACCTGCCGCCCGCAAGCGTCGACGCCCTGCTGATGCTCAAGGTCTACCACGAGATCGCGCACCCGATCGCAGTGATGAAGCTGCTGCACGCGTCACTCCGCCCCGGGGCGTCGATCGGGATCATCGACCGCGATGGAAACGGGACCGACCATGGGCTGCAGCGCGACGTCGTCCTGCGCGAGATGCAAGAGGCGGGATACAAGCTGACCGGTAGCTACGACTTCACCAAGGCCGACGGGCAGGACTACTTCCTGATCTTCAAAGCGCTCCCCTGAACTTCAAATCGCGGCAACCATGATCGATCGCGCCGCCTGCCTGCCTACATCCTTGCTGTCGCGCAGGAAATGTTCGTGCGATTCAGCCGACCAGAAGAGGAAGGGTGCCTAAGCAGGATCTGGAGTCAGAGTACGTTTTTAGCGGTGGGGAGGATTTTTTTACGCCGGCTTAGGACAGAGCCGTCGGCGCCACGGCGACGGCCGGCGGCGGCGTGGTCGATCTTTCGCCAGAACGCTACGAAGTAATCTACGGCGGAGATGACCGAGACCAGCGCCATGAAGTAGATCGCGGTGATGGCAGTGGTGTGTACGGGGAGGATGAACCAACCGAAGTGCCACGCGTCCCAGTGATGGTCCAGGATGGCAGCGACTACGGAGACGACCTGGATGACGGTTTTCAGTTTGCCGAGGTCGCTGGCCTCGATGGTGAACCCCTCGGAGGTGGCGATGGAGCGTAGTCCGCTGACGAGGAATTCGCGGCCGATGACGAGGACCGCGATCCAGGCCTTGACGATATGCGGGTTAAATCCGACCAGAGTGATGTAAGCGGCGGTGATCATGAGCTTGTCGGCGAGCGGGTCGAGCAACATGCCCATGGTAGTGATCTGTCCCCGGCTGCGGGCGAGGTAGCCGTCCACGCCGTCGGTGATCGAGGCCAGGATGAAGACGAGCGAAGCGATAATCTCCTGTTCGCCGTGGGTGCCGTGGATGGGGAACGACGGTGACAGCAGCCAGATGAGCAGGGGAATGCAGAAGATGCGGCTCATCGTGATGGAGTTAGGCAGGTTCAAGCGCGGTCCATTCGTGGCTTATGTCTGACTACAGCCGTGACGTATTGCAGGTACAGAGAAATCCGGGCCCCGGAGCAGGGACAAGCATTGTGAAGGTCCCTCAGCGGCACGCGGTCTACTGAACAATTATGCATCTGAGTCGAGCGAGGTGGTTGTGGGCCGGTTAAGTCTGGGTCAAAGCGACAAGAACCTGGGCTATTTCGCCTGGGACTGGTGTTCTATACTTTTTGCAGGGACCCCATCGAGACCATTGAACCAACTTTGAATGTCCCCGTTCTCTCCGGGGAGCCGGTTCCGATTGCCGTTGTGGTGATTGGCCGCAACGAGGGAGAGCGCCTGCGTGCATGCCTGACTTCCGTTCTAACGATGAATTATCCGCGCGAGTTGCTGGACGTGATTTACGTGGATTCATCTTCGTCGGACGGTTCGGTGGCAATGGCTGAGAGCATGGGCGTGAGGACGGTGGTCCTGGATGGGCCAACCACTGCGGCGAGAGGTCGAAATGGGGGTTGGACGCAGACCTCAGCGCCTATGGTTCTTTTTCTGGACGGCGATACCATCCTCGCCCCGGACTTCGTGAGCAGAAGTCTAGCCCATTTCGTTGACCCCACGATTGCAGGAGTATGCGGTAACCGCCGGGAAATGCGTGCGGGCGATTCGATTTACAACAGGGTCGTCGATCTGGACTGGAACATGAAGCCGGGGTTCGTCCGTTACTTCGGTGGCGATGCGCTGGTTCGCAGAGCTGCGCTGGTCGAAGTGAATGGATATAATCCCGCGCTGATCGCGGGCGAGGAGCCGGACATGTGCCGCCGGATGCGTGGGTTGGGCTATCGCATTCTGCATGTGGATGAGGCAATGACGCTGCATGATATCGCCATCTACAAATTCAGCCAGTATTGGAAGCGCGCGGTGCGCACCGGTTATGCCTACGCGCAGATCTCTTCCATCTACGCGAAGACGCCGGACCCGTTATGGCTGGGCGAGAGCCGGGCTAATTTGGTTCGCGCCACCTGCTGGATGCTTGCTCCGGTACTTTCGATTTTGCTCTCAGCCGGCTTTCGCTCCTGGATACCGCTGTTCATTTTCGTTCTGTTGACAGCGCTGTTGTGGGGCCGCACGGGACTCAGGACAGCCGGCAGGACCGCATCGGTAAGTGCCCTAATCATCTACAGCATTCACTCCCACTTTCAGCAGATTCCGGTCTTTATCGGTCAGGTGAAGTATTGGATGGGGTGGGCGCGGGGCCAGGGCTCGGCGCTCATCGAGTACAAGGAAGCGCCTTAAGCGGCTCGGAGCCATCGTTGTTCGAAGACTTCAAAGAAGACTGGCGGACGTATCGTGGCGACATTACCCGCAGAGGCTTGTGGGCCATGGCCGTGTACCGTTTTGGGCAGTGGCGGTACACGATCAAGTCCGGGCTGGTGCGGAAGCCGTTTTCACTGCTTTACAAAATCCTCAAGGTTTTCAGCGAAATCATTACTTCGATTGAGTTGCCATGTGAGGCTCGGGTTGGCCACCGGCTTATTATCGAACATGCGTTTGACGTTGTAGTCAGCGGGGACGCGGTTTTAGGCGATGACGTGGTTCTGCGTAATGGCGTCACGATTGGATTACGGCATCGGGGATTTCGAGGCTCGCCGGTAATCGGCGATCGCGTCGACATTGGCGCCGGCGCGAAGCTGCTAGGGCCGATTAGGATTGGGAACGATGTGGCGATCGGGGCGAATGCGGTCGTGATCTGCGATGTGCCTTCGGACTCGATCGCAGTGGGTGTACCGGCCCGCATTCGGCCTCGCACCCCGCGCAACTTAGTGAAGGATTCTCAGCCCGGATAAATTGCGCCTCCCTGGCGCCCGCTGTGTATGTCTGCGGATTTTATCTGGTGGAGATGCTCTGCTGCTGATGGCGTCTGGGCAGATTGTCTCAGGTCCTAATCGATCACTTTCCCCGGACAAATCATCAGCTCTGGTTGATCCCGCCCACTGGATGGGGAACCCTACAGGCTGATTCCACCAGAAGTCAAGGATAAAAATCGCCAGCCAGGGTTACTAAAGGGTACCGTAATTTTTTAATAAACTTCACCGGCCTATGTTACCTTTCACTAAACCCTTGAAGAGGCGATCTCTGAGCGTCACGAACATCTGTACTTCTGCTGTCTCCTAACTGTCCTCCCACCCTCCCTCACGACGCAACCTGAGTTGTTTCATTGCATTACGTAAACCTGGAGGCACTAATTGGACACATTGTGCGTACGTGCGCGGTCTTTCGGAACTACTTTCTTACTCACAACCATGGTTTGGATAAGCGTTTTGGCGCTTTCGTCGCACGCCTCCGCCCAAGCTCCCACGACGATAAATATCGGCTCCGGTGTCAGCCTGGCCTCCGCCAAGAAGCTGGGTATCAATCTCGGCGGCGAAGATTATTGGGACTCGCGTCAGCTCACGCGGAACATTATCTTCCAGAACCCTGGGTTTGAGGGCGAGACCTGGCAGTCGATGATCCATTGCGCCGCGGTTACAGCTACCACTTGCACGGACGCGACGACTTCCTCGGCGTGGCCCGTCAACTTTTTGCAGGGCGCTACCGCTGAATTCATCACCGGCGCAGCGACGGGCCTCATAGTTCCCGTCACTTCAAGCACCGTTTCGAGCGGGAGCAACGGCGTCGGCCTTGTTTTTGCCACTTCTCCGGCAGGAATGGCGGTCGGAGACTACATCGTCGTCAGAAAGACCATACCGGGGAACGGCCAGGCTGGATGGAGCGGCGGGGTCAGCGGAGGAGCGAGTGTCGCAACAGAGTTCAACGATATTTCTCCAAATAGTCCAGGCCTGCAAGCCCTGCAGATCAATGCCTCCGGCGCGAACCAGCAAGCGAGTGTCGTCAGCTATGCCGACTCTCTGGGACTCGGCCATTCCTTCGTTCAACTCCACGGCCCCTATACAGTCTCCTTCCGAGCTAAGGGAATAGGCGGAGCGAACCAGGTAACCGTAAGTTTCGCCCGGGTGGTTACAAATCAGCCCACGATCAAGTATTTCCAACAGACGGTGACGCTTACCAATACCTGGCAGGACTACAGCTACACGTTCCAAGGCACTGACACGGGAGCAGTCGGTACGCTTTCGCTTACCTTTAACGTGAACAAGAGCTCGATATTACTGGATGACGTAGACCTCTCTGCCCAGCCGACACCAGGTAATCCGACCGCATTTCGCAACGAGGTAGTCTCGACCCTACAGGCATTGAACCCAGGGATCATTCGATATATGGACAGCGGCACCGACTTCGGGAGTTCGCTGGACAACATGCTGGCGCCTCAATTTGCCAGGGTCCGGGCGGGTTGGAGTTCGGGGAACACAGTCGCAAACGATGTACCGATAGGCCTGCACGACTTCCTGGTGCTATGCCAGACGGTCGGGGCTGAACCCTGGTACACCTTCCAGACCGGGACGAGCACCCAGGAGATGGCCAATCTAATGGATTATCTCGGCGGAGATCCGGTGACTACTGTCTATGGCGCAAAGCGCGCAGCTCTGGGTCAGACCGCGCCCTGGACAAGCGTGTTCAAGACTATTCACCTGGAGTATGGCAATGAGGTCTGGGACACCATATTTAGAGGCGCTCTTATGACCGACCCAACGAGTTATGGAAAGCGCGCCGGCACCCTCTTCGGCATTGCCAAGGCGTCGCCGTCCTACTCCGCCTCATCGTTTGACCTGGTGCTGGACGGTTGGGCAATCAGCACTTACTGGAACAAGAGCGTGCTTGCGGCAAGCTCGAACTACGACTCCATCGATGTTGCGCCTTATCTTTTCAACACCTTCAACGATGCCGCCACGGTGGAGCGGGTCTTTGGCCCCATGTTTGCGCAACCTGAGTCGCTCGACAGTATTCCTACGGCCACGCTGCAACTGCAAAGGGCAGTGGCGGCGGCTGCCAATCCGCCAGCCAAGATGAATGTCTATGAGTCCAACCTATCGACTCTGGCAGGCTCCGCTTCGCAAACAGCCATCAACCAGACCGTCCCATCGGTTGGCGCCGGCCTCATCGCGACCGAACACATGCTCTTGATGATGCGCGACCTTGGCATCAACGATCAGACATTGTTCCAGCTAGGAGGCTTGAGCGCAGGATTTAGCCCATGGGCGAGCGGAGCAGGGACCAACACTCCTCTTTGGGGAACGGTGATCGATATGGGTGGAAACACAAACCGGGTGCGGCCGAGTTACATGGCTTTGCAGCTTGCGAATTCGGCGATCCTGCCGTCAATGCTGGCTACCAGCCAGTCTGGGACCAATCCCACATGGAACCAGCCGAAGAGCACCAACGACAACATCAGCCTGGCGGCGGCGCACTATATCCAGAGCTTCGCCTATACCGACGGAACGACAAACAACGTCATTCTCTTCAACCTGCACCGCACCCAGGCGCTGCCTGTAAATTTTGCGGGCTGGAACGCGCCGACGGGTCACCTGACCGTCACCACGCTCACCTCGCGAAACATCACCGACAATAACGAGACGAGCGCGGTTGTTGCCCCTGTTACGTCTTCACAGACCTTGTTGGCCGGCGCGACGATGATGCTTCCTCCTTACTCGATGACTGTAATCAACGCCGCGGGGCCGGGTATTTCTACAATATCCGGCGTGACCGTCTCCTGTGGGGCCACAGCGCTGCTTGCCTCAGGCTCAACTCCCTGCATCGCAACCACGAGCGGAGTCGGCAATTTCGATTCGTCCGTGGTGTGGTCGGCTACCCCGGGAACAATCACCAGCAACGGCGTCTACACTGCTCCGTCATTGCCGCCGCCAGTTGCGACCACCGCTACCATCACCGCAACATCGGTGCAGGACGCGACTCAGAGTGGGTCCAGCACGATTAATCTCTCCCCCGGAAGCGGCGTTATCACCGGCGTAACCGTCACCTGTTCCGCAAGCAGCCTTGTTGCGGGCACGACAACTAACTGCTCCGCGAACGTAGTCGGCACGGGGAGCTTTTCACAGTCCGTGCTGTGGTCGGCGTCCGCCGGCACAGTCGATGCGCTTGGTCACCTCACCGGGCCTCCGAGCGGCACGTCTGTGACCGTTCAAGCAGTAAGCCAGCAGGACCCAACCCAAGTCGGCACGCTTACGCTGCCCCTCCTCATCCCTCCGCATCTGGGTGTCCCTGTCGCGGTGACAACGAGTACCACGGCCACCATCTCCTGGACGACGGATGTGCCAACTGTGTCGAACGGCCTCGACTGGGGTCCGACCAAATCCTATGGCCATACCACGCCCTATACACCAGGAGTAACGATGACACCGACGTTCACTCTCACAGGCCTGCTTCCCGCAACAACATACTATGCAGGGGCACTTTCGAGCGCTCAGAGTAACCATGTCCAGGCAATAGTGCTCTTTACCTTTACTACTCAATGAGAGGTTGGAGTTGTCGGCCAGCGCAGACAATGCAGACTGCCGGGACCTCTAAACAGTGGACCCGGCAGAGAGCGCTCGCTTGTTGAATGCTTTTCGGAGGGAGACGAGGACCAAGACACCGAGGATGACAGCGAGTCCCACCAACAGGGCGACTGCGTGGGTGCGTGCCATATCCGATACCACGTTCACGATGCGAGGGCCATAGTGGATCGTCAGCAGGGCCAGCACGGAAAAGCGGATGAGCCTGCCCAGGAAGACGGCGGCCATGAAGTCAAGCAGCTTCATCTCAAAGACGCCAGCACCGAAGACGAATAGCTTCCACGGTGTCGGGGGCGGGAGCATGGATGGAATCAACAGGGCGAGAAACTCCTGCCTTTCAAACCTGTCCCGCAGCTTTTCGTAGCGAACGCGGTCGATGCGTTTGAGCAGGAAAATTTCGCCGCCGGCACGGCCCAAAAAGAAGGGCAGCAGCCCGCCAATCGCGGAGCCGACGGCCGCCAGCAGGCAGTACAGGAAAAAGTGCCGCTTGTCGTTCCAGACGTAAAGGGCGACGATCGGGTCCATCGGCACCGGGATGGTGCTCGAATCGATCAGCGCAATTGCGCCTACACCCCAGAAGCCGAGCGGCTTCAGGAATGCCAGCAGGAAAATCCTGTACCTGGTGAAGAGCGCCATCAACCGCTTCAACGGGTTGCCGCCTCGGTCGTAGAGTCTGGCTGTTGATGATCCGGCTCGCCGGGATGGGAGTGCGAAACATCGCCGCCTGTCAATAGAGAGATGGCGTGCGGAATGAGAGGGAGCAGCACCTTCAAAGAAGTAAGCGCCCCGCGAGGGCTCCCCGGTAAGTTAACGATGAGACAGCGGCCCCTCGAGCCGCACAGGCCCCTGCCCAGCGCGGCAAATGGTGTTTCTTTGCGTCCCTCGGCTCTCATAACTTCAGCAAGCCCGTCCAATATGCGGTCGCACACCTCGCGCGTTGCTTCGGGAGTTACGTCGCGTGGCGCCAGACCGGTCCCACCCGTGGTCACGACCAGTAGGGCCGTCTCAGAGCGGCGGCGCAGACGATCAGCAATGGTTGATTGGACGTCGGGTACGGTGAGGGTCTCGACCACATCGAAGCCGCTGGCGGCGAGGAGTTCCGCGACCGCAGGCCCGGAAATATCTACCCGTCTGCCGGCGGAACAGGAGTCGCTGACGGTCACGACGGCTGCGGTTATATGGTGCGGGCGCATGAGGTCGATTGTACGGGGGATTGGACGAGGTTTGCAGGGTCAAAACATCGCTTGCGAACGTCTCTTCCATGCAGTTCGCAGCCAGAAACGCTGTGCCGGGATGAGAGAATAAACAAAGTACTTGCCAAGCCTGGCGAAAGCGCCGGCTGAACGCGGACTGTCCTTGCCGATGCCCATTACTGACGTGCCGCCCAGCCCGCCCTCCAGTTCGTCCCCAAGTCCTGAATCCGGGTATGAGCCCACGCCTGAGTTGAGGCCGCCCGCCCCTGCGAAACGCCGTAAACGCGGCGATTATACCGACATGGAGTCGCACGAACTCCTCGTCGTCATCGACGAACTCGAAGACGAGCGCTCCCGTTTGCGACGGCGTGAGGGCATCTGGGTCTCGGTGCTGGCTCACATTCTCATCTTTGCCGGACTTTATTTGCTGCCGCGGTATTTTCCTCAGGTACATGTTGTAAACCCCTCAGACGCCGTAAAAGAGCAGCAGCGGGACATGACGGTGCTCCACCTGCCGCCGAGTGTGTTGAAGGACCTGCGTCCGACGCCTCCGCCGAGAAGCAGTGTTCCTTCGCCCGCGCCTTCTCCGGCTCCTGCGCTACAGGCTCCGAGCGCGCCGAAGCCCGCCCCTCCGCCGCCGCAGATTGCTCAGCAGCAGCCTCCCCCCGAGATTCCGCAGCCTCAGCCTCCAGTGGTGACCCAGCCTTTGCCGCCGAATCCCCACAGCCAACTGGATGCTCCACGTCCAACGCCGACAAAGCCCAGTTTCTCTACCAGTGACACAGCCCCTGGAGATGCGGTGCGCGAGGCCGCAAGGGCTGCGGCGCGCGGTGGCGGTATCCAGTCCGGCAGTGCTCCTGGAGCACCTGGCCGGGGTCGAGCCGCCGGGCTCCAGGGTGGGGCTCAGGTGCTTTCAGATACCGGCGGGTGGGATCCTAACGCGTATGTAAGGCGGGTCGTCTACGACACCGAACAGGCATGGTACCCGATCATTCCCGAAGAAGTGCGTGCACCGCTGCTCAAGAAGGGCATCGTAGGGATTCGTTTCAAAATCATGCGCGATGGCAGCGTGCAGGGCATGACGTTGGAAGGCCGTTCCGGCGATGTGGCGCTGGACCGGGCAGCGTGGGGCGGCATCACTGGCGCCTCGCCCTACCCGCCACTCCCGGCGGAGTTCAAAGGGCCGTTCCTTGAGTTAAGATTCGGCTTCTTCTACAACCAGGAACCGGGTCTGCGGTAGGTCCCATGAGACTTGAACGCAGAGAAGGAGCCCGGCGTCCTGAGACTATCCAGCGCCGCAGGCAGATCGCCGGGCTCCTCCTGATGGCGCTTATCGTTCTGATCGTGAGCGTATGGCGTGCCGGGCTGGGGTCGATGTTTCCACGCGGATGGTGGCGGGTCTGGTAGCCTTTGTCTCCAATCCAGACCCTGCGACGTCTCAGGCGAAAAACGAGACAGGCGTGAAAGACCAGCTCCCGCTGCTGGTCGTCCTCATCGGGCCCACGGCGAGCGGCAAGACTGTCCTTTCTCTCGACATCGCCGAGCGCTTCTCTGGGGAAATTATCAGCTGCGACTCGGTCGCGGTCTATCGCGGAATGGAGATTGGGGCCGCCAAGCCCTCCGCCGCCGAACGCGCGCGCGTCCCGCACCACCTGATTGACATTGCCGACCCGGACCAGCCATGCACTGCGGGCGACTACGGCCGCCTCGCACGCGCAGCAATTGCTGACATCAGCAGCCGCGGTCGCCTGCCTATTGTCACCGGCGGAACTGGACTGTATCTGCGTGCGCTGCTTAACGGCCTCTTCGCAGGGCCACAACGTTCCGAACCGCTCCGGGAGCGTCTGCGGCTGAGCCAGGCCATGCACGGTGGAGAGTGGCTTCATCGGTTGCTGCGCCGTATCGACCCTGCGTCCGCCGCACTCATCCATGCCAATGATCAGCCAAAGCTCATTCGCGCCATCGAAGTCACCGTCGCCGCCGGCCAGCCGCTTTCTTCGGCGTGGCGCGGCGGCCGTGATCCGCTGACCGGCTATAGCATCCTGAGAATTGCGCTTGATCCAAACCGCAAAGCGCTCTATGAACGCATCAACGCTCGGGGCGCCTTTATGTTCGATGAGGGTCTGGTTGAAGAGACGGCTGGACTGCTCACCCGGTACCCACGTGCGCTTTCGCTCGGTTCGCTCGGCTACCGTCAGGCGACAGCGCACCTGCGGGGCGAGATGACCCGTGAAGAAGCGATCCATGCCGCCCAGCAGGGCCACCGTAATTATGCAAAACGTCAGATGACGTGGTTCCGCCGCGAAGGGGACGTGGTCTGGCTGCAAGGCTTCGGCGACCAGGAAGCGGTGCGCGAACGAGCGCTGCTGCTGGTCGCTGAGGCGATTTCATCTAAATCGCGGAACCGTCCACCAGGCCAATCGCTTGAGGCGCCCCGATTAGAAGTAAGCGGCTGATAGAGTTGAAGATTGACCGTGATCGATTGAAGACCATCAGAATCAGCAGGCCACTACACCCCCTTGAGGACGCGAATGGCGGAGACGATGGAAGCAGTTGTGAAGGCGCATGCCGGGCCGGGGATTGAGGTCCGCGAAGTGCCGCTGCCGCCCATGGGCCCGACGGATGTGCTGGTCAGGGTGGAGGCTGCATCGGTCTGCGGGACCGATTTGCATATCTATAACTGGGATAAATGGGCCCAGGGGAGGATCGTGCCTCCGCTGATTCCCGGGCATGAGTTTTGCGGCTTTGTGGCCGCGACCGGGTCGGAGGTAACGGCGGTGAAGGAGGGGGATTTCGTCTCCGCCGAGATGCATTTGAACTGCGGCAAGTGCCTACAGTGCCGGACGGGGCAGGCGCACATCTGCCAGCATGTGAAGATCATTGGCGTCGATGCGAATGGGGCGTTCGCCGAGTATGTGACGATCCCGGAGTCGAATATCTGGGAGCTTCCGCCTTCGCTGCCGAGGGAGTATGCGTCGATCCTCGATCCGCTGGGCAATGCCGTGCATTGCGTGCTGGCCGGGGATATCGCGGCCAAGACGGTTGCCATCGTGGGCTGCGGGCCCATCGGGCTGTTTGCGATCGCGGTGGCGCGAGCCTGCGGGGCGACCTCCATCTACGCCCTCGAGGTCAACGAACATCGCCGCAAGCTTGCCGAGGCGATGCATGCGGATGCGGTGCTTGATCCCGGGAAGGATGATGTTTCGGGCTTCATTCACGAGCAGACGGGTGGGTATGGCGTCGATGTAGTGCTGGAGATGTCAGGGCACGCGGACGGAATGCGGCTGGGGTTCAAGGTGCTGCGCAGCGGTGGGCGGATTTCGCTGCTGGGAATCCCCTCGCGACCGGTCGAGATTGACTTCGCTGAGGACGTGATCTTCAAGGGAGCGACTGTACAGGGCATCAACGGCCGCCGCATGTATGAGACCTGGTATCAGATGGAGGCTTTGCTCAAGGCCAATAAGCTTGACCTGTCGCCAGCCATTACTCATCGGTTGCCGATGCGGGACTTTGCCCATGGTATGGAGTTGCTCAAGACGGGTGAGGCCAGCAAGATTCTGCTTTATCCTCGCCGTGCCTCGTGACTCCCAGACTTTGTTGCGCGCCTGTCTCTCGCTAATTGACGGTGAGGACGATCGGCACTGCGGGCGGGATGATCACGGTTCCCGCGTTTGCGGATGAGCCGTTGACCATCACCGTGAAGGTGCCCAGGGTCGTGCCGGGGCCCAGGATTGGCGGGTGGTGGAAGTAGCTGTAACGCGGCGAGCAGGCGGTCAGGCCGACGCCAGCGGCAAGTAGAAGCGCTACGAAGCCGATGCTTCGTATGGCTCCAAAGCTGCGCCTGCGCATGAGACCAAGACCACCCAGCGCGGCCAGCCCGGGAAGGATGATCGCGTAGAGCGGGTGGCGTCCGGTTGACTTCGTTTCGTCGGGGCGAAGTGCCCCCGCAGTGGTGCGGGCCAGGGTCTGG
>DASWUZ010000115.1:0-13818 GCA_036401395.1 Acidisarcina sp. | reverse complement strand
GCGCTGACGATGTCAACTTCGCAGCCGAAGGCCTTGGCGATGCCGGTCCAGCGTTCGCCGAATTTACCGGCGGTGAGGACGAGGACGCGGTCGCCGGGCGAGGTGAGGTTCGAGACGGCGGCTTCCATGGCTCCGGTGCCGGAGGAGGAGAGCAGCAGGACGTCCTGCTTTGTGCCTACAAATTCCTTGAGCTGGGCGAGGACGCGGGTGTAGAGGGCGCGGAACTCGGGCGTGCGGTGATGAATGTCGGCGGCCGCCATGGCGAACTGGGCGGCGGGGAGTAGCGGGGTCGGGCCGGGGGTAAAAAGACGGGTCTTGCGAATCATTTCTTTGACGTTTTCCTTTGAGTCGGAGTCTAGGAATATTGTAGCGCCCAGATGTCAGGGTTTTGGCTTCTGGTTCAAGAGAGTATGCGCGGTATTTTCCTTGATCGGTAACAAGGACTCCGTCGAGGTCCCTATCCTTTACACCTTGTTTCACCTCGCCGTACTGCCATCCGGGGAGATCATCGTCTCCGGCTAGGCGGCAAAGTACGGGTGCCGAGCCGTTTTCCGCTTAGGCTTATTTTGGATGAGAGATTGCGGATTCTCGCTCCTGAAAACGAAGGGCCTAGAATGCATACAACGCGGGAGTGTTCCCGCGCGTAGACTTTAGGGGATGCGGGGAGCCACTGTGAGCCTTGTCGATACTATTACTAAGGAAATGATCTCTGCCATGAAGGCGCGGGAACCGGAGCGTCTTTCGACGTTGCGGATGATCAAGTCCGCGTTCAAGAATCGAGAGATCGAGAAGCGCGCGCCGCTCGAAGACCCCGAGGCGGTGCAGGTGCTGACGACGATGATCAAGCAGCGGCGGGAGTCGATTGAGGCTTTCACGAAGGGGAACCGGCCGGCGCTGGCGGCAAAGGAGGCGGAGGAGATTCGGGTGATCGAGACCTTCATGCCGAAGGCGGCTTCGGAAGAGGAGATTCGCGCCGTGGTTGCCGAGGCGCTGGCCGAGTTGACCGCTGCTGGCACCACCCTGGGCCCTAAAGACATCGGAGTCGCCATGAAGGCGGTGCAGGCGAAGATCCAGGCTGGGGGCATTCGCGCCGATGGGCGGACGGTGAGTGAAGTTGTGAAGGGTTCTCTGTCGCAGCCTATCGTGCGATAGGGCCGCGAGTTGGCTCCATGTGCGGATATTGCTGCTGATATTCTTGAGCAAGCATGACGTTTAGAAAACTATTCGGCGGGCTGCTCACGTTGCTCTGTTTGGCGACTTGCTCGTGGGCCGCTGTATGCGATAGCGCGTGTGAGCCGCAGTCCTCCCCTGGGTGCTGCGGCGGGATGGCTGTCGCCGTTCAGACGAGTGCGACCGTTATGGCTGCTCCTGGACACTGCGGACATGGTGGGCAGCATGTCGAGGCGCGCCATCCAGGCCAATTTCGAATTGACCTCTTGCCTCGGAACGGCGGGCGGTTGTGCGGAGTGCCGCTGCATGGTGACGCGGCTTCGTTTCCGGCCAGGGGATGGTCACGCGCGACCGCCATTGCGGTGGTTGCCGGCCCTGTTTCTGCTGCCCCAGATAGAGTCGCGATTTCGACTTACAGTAGTAACAGCGGGCCTCCCCGGCTCGCTTCGATCGGTCCCGTGCTGCTTAGTTTCCGGGTCTAGTTCCCTCTCCTCACTTCGTGCCCGGTTCCGTCAATTTTAGGCGTGACGTGGCGTGAGTCTGCGCGCCGCGTCGGCGCCGCGACCCGGGCCGGCGCTTTTCTCGCAATGCAATAGGGAAAAATCACGGAGACTCGTGGAATGAGAATCATGAAGATCGCCATGCTTTTGGCGTTGCCGGTAACGCTCTCAGACCTCGCGCACGCGCAGCAAAGTATGCCGGAGATGACGGCGGAGCAGATGAAGCAGATGGATACGGACAAGACGGGCCCGATGGACAACATGAATCCGCAGACACTTGTTCAGGAGATTGAGCATCACGCGTCTTCAGGAACGAGCGCCGAGCCGGCTTCAACGCCGACGCCGATGCTGATGAGCATGCGTGGGCACTGGATGCTGATGTTTCACGCGAACGCCTTTGTTGTGGACACGCAGCAGACAAGCGGGCGCGGCGGCGATAAATTGTTCTCGACGAACTGGTTTATGCCGATGGCCCAGCGAGAACTGGGGCCGGGGCAGCTCACGGTGCGCGCCATGTTCAGCCTGGAGCCGGCGACGGTCACCGGCCGAAGATACCCCTTGCTGTTTCAGCAGGGAGAGACGGCGTTTGGGGTGCCGATCGCGGACGGCCAACATCCGCACGACTTCTTCATGGAAATTGCCGCGATCTATGATTTGCCGCTGAGGGATTTGCCGCTGGGGCGGAAGGGGCTGCTGTCGTTTTACTACGCGCCGCAGGGCGATCCGGCGATTGGGCCTACTGCCTATCCTCATCGGGCCTCGGCTTCTGAGGACCCGGTGGGGACGCTGGGGCACCACCAGGAGGACTCTACCCACATTGCGGGAAATGTGGTCACGGCGGGGCTGACGTATGGGATGGTGCGAGTGGAGGGGAGCGGCTTTCATGGGCGCGAGCCGGACGAGTTCCGCTGGAACCTCGACCTCGGCGCCGTTGACTCTTGGTCAACGCGAATAACCGTGCAGCCTGGGCTGAACTGGAGCGGGCAGTATTCTTACGCGCATATTGTCAGCCCGGAGGCGGTGTTTCCTGGCGAGGACCAGGGGAGGATGACGGCCTCGATCCTGTATAACCGGCCCTTCAGCGATGGAAACCTGGCGAGCACCGTGCTGTGGGGACGGACGCGTTCGTTGGCAGATGGGTCAAAGGAGAACAGCTACTTATTCGAATCGACAGCTCGTTTTGCGGCGAGAAATTATGTGTGGACGCGGATGGAGAATGCGGGGCGTTCGAACGAGCTTCTCAATGGTGAGCGGCCGCTTCCGGCGGGATTTTCGGAGCAGCCTGTAGGGCATGTGCAGGCTTATACGGCGGGCTTCGATCATGACTTTGATTTAGCGCCGCATTTCGCTACGGCGATCGGCGCACAGGTGACGGGATACGGCGTGGGTGACGCGCTGAAGACGATTTATGGTTCGCATCCGGTGGGATTCAGCGTGTTTGTGCGGATCCGGCCGTTCTGAGTGCCCGCGGGGCGCCGGTGGCCCGAAAGGACATCCGCCTTGCTTGAAGGGCGGTGCAGACAAAGCCTAAAGGTCCAACGTCCTCGTTCCTATTGAGTGCGATGAAGGCCCACACAAAGGCAGAGTCCGATCTGAGCGAACGCGAACCATGAAGGGACAGTTGCGGGACGATATAAGCTCCTAGTATGTGTAAGAAAGACTTTCGATACTCGCCTTTCTGGTTCTGGCATTCGAGCGGCGGCCCAGGAAGTTGCTTTTCCGGCGTGGCTAGAGTTGGTGAGACTTCGCTGGATACGCCAGGAATAATTTTGAGATTAGGTTAGACGTTGATGCTGGACGTGATGCAAGGAGCGGTGCAGCCGGCACGGGCGATGCTGCATTCGCAGTATGTGTCGTATTTTGTGCTGGCCCTCAGCTCGGTGTTTTTCCTTGTGGATCCGTTTGCGGCAATCCCGACTTTTCTAGCCATCACGGCTGGGGCAGAGCCTCGGAACCGCCAGCGGATGGCGATGAAGGCATCGGTGACCTGCTTCATCGTGCTGACGTCGTTTGCGATTGCCGGCCGTTACATCTTCAAGATGTTTGGGATCACGCTGCCTGCGTTCGAGATTGCGGGCGGCCTTATCATGCTGCTGATCGGCATCGACATGCTTGAGGCAAAGCGGTCGCCGACGCAGGAATCTCCCGGCGAGGCGCAGCAGGCGACGGACAAGGAAGATGCAGGCATTGTTCCTCTTGGGATACCGATGCTGGCAGGGCCGGGAGCGATTTCTAGCGTAATGGTGCTGGTCGGTAAAGCGCCCGGTCTCTGGGAGATACTGGCGATCCTCAGTTCGATTGCCATTACAGCGGCGGTTTCATACGGAGTTCTGAGCGGGGCCGACCGGGTCAGGAAGCTGCTGGGCGAGACAGGCATTCGCATTCTGGTGAGGATCATGGGCCTGTTGCTGGTGGCGCTTGCGATGCAGTTCTTCGTAAATGGGCTGACCGATCTTGGGGTGATCGCCAGGCCGGGGTAAGCGGGGGGTAGGCGATTCCGCTTATGTCTAATGTTGGTCAAAACTGCCCTTCGGCTACGCGCTAGTTCGCGGAAAGCTCTACACTGGGAACCGCAATCTCATTCACCTTTTTTTGGCCTGTATGGAGCGCGCCCAGCGGACGGTGCACGCGCTGCATTCGCCCTTCGGCGAAGTAGTCATTCACAGGCAGGTGTGGGGCGAGGAGTGGCTATCGGCGCGGTGAAGGATAAGTCAAAGGCGAAAATAGGCCTTGCAGAGGAAGGGCTGCGGGAGTGCGCTGGGCTGCGCCTGCACTTCGGGACTTTGGCCAGGTGGATCGTTGTGCTTATTTGCCTTTTCAAGGTATTACCCGCGGGAGCGCAGAATTATCCGTCCATGTACCCCGGATCAACTTCCGGTAGCCAGCCGGGCAATACCTGGCCGCCGGGCTCCCAGGATACGGCTGGGAACGACTCCTCCGGCCAATCCACCGGAAACCAGAACCACCAGTACGGGCAAGCGCAGAGCCGGGCTGGAGACCAGAACCCCAATCAAGATTCGAATCCGGACCAGGAGCCGGACCAAACAGGGGCGGGAAGTCAGCAGCCCCCGGGAACCGATGCACAGAGGATGAACGTGGACGGCACCCGTCGCGCCACCAGCGCAAGCAATCAGCGCAGGCTTTCTGAGCGACCTGCGCCCCAGCCTACCGAGTTCCAGAGACTCATTGCGGCGTCTCTCGGAGAGACTCTGCCCATCTTTGGAAGGAGTCTTTTTCAAAGAGTGCCGACGACATTTGCGCCATTGGATCAAGTACCGGTGCCGTCGGATTATGTGATTGGGCCAGGCGATGAGCTGCGCATCCACGTCTGGGGCCAGGTCAACTTCAACTCGAACGCAAAGGTGAGCACAGCCGGGTCAGTGTATCTGCCTCAGGTAGGAGAGGTGCATGTTGCGGGGCTGGCCTTCGCAGACCTTGACAGCCACTTGCGCAAGTCAATTGATCGCATCTATCGCAACTTCGATTTGAGCGTGGAGATGGGCCAGCTCCGATCGATACAGATCTTCGTTGTGGGTCAGGCACGGCGCCCCGGCACTTATACGATCAGCTCGCTAAGCACTTTAGTGAATGCGCTGTTTTACTCTGGCGGGCCGTCGCCGGAGGGGTCAATGCGTGAGATACAGGTGAAACGCGGGAGTACTACGGTCACGACCTTTGACCTCTACGATCTGCTGGTGCATGGGGACAAGTCTAAGGACGTACACCTGCTGCCTGGAGACGTAATTTTTATTCCTCCGGTAGGGCCGCAGGCAGCGCTCGCCGGGAGTGTTCGGACCCCCGCTATTTATGAGTTGAAAGGCGATACGTCCATTGCCGAGGCGCTCCAATTGGCGGGCGGCAGATCCAGTGTTGCAGCCGACTCTCGCATCTCCGTCGAGCGCATCAGCTCGCACCACTCGCGGGAGGCGCTAGAGATCGCGCTTGATGCGACCAATACCCTTGTCCAGGATGGTGACCTGGTCCGGGTCATCTCTTTGGTTCCCCGGTTTGAAAAGACCGTAACCCTCCGGGGGAACCTGGCGAACCCGGGCCACTTCGGATGGCACCCCGGAATGCGTCTGAGTGAGCTCATTCCCGACAAAGACTCGCTTATCACCCGGAACTACTGGATACGGCGGGGTAAGCTGGGCCTGCCCGTACCCGAGTTTGAGGTTAACTCCCATATCGATACGGATAGTTCAACCGACCGTGGTTCGCAAGGTCAGTTGGAAGCCGGCCGCACCAATGACCGCGCTCTCTCAGGTGAGGTAGAGACCGGCCGCAGCAGTCTGGCCAACGCACAGTCTCAGGTGGCGACGCAGAACACGCTATCGGCCACATCGATCAACGATGTCGTACTCTCCGCGCCGGAAATCGACTGGTCTTATGCGGTAATCGAACGGCTCGATCCGAATACGCTGCGCAGTTCCCTGCTGCCCTTCGATCTGGGCAAGCTTGTGATTGAACATGACCCGGCTCAGGACCTCGTGCTTGAGGCGGGCGACACGGTGACTATTTTCTCGCAGGCAGACATTCGCGTGCCATTGAGCCAGCAGACCAAGTTTGTGCGGCTGGATGGTGAGTTCGCGCGGTCTGGAATCTACAGCGTTTTGCCCGGTGAGACGCTGCGGGGGCTCGTGCAGAGGGCGGGTGGCCTGGCGCCTAACTCCTACCTTTATGGCTCGGAGTTTACGCGGGTTTCTACACGCGCCGTGCAGCAGCAGCGTCTGGATGAATACGTCCAGGCACTGGAGGACCAGGTGCAGCGGACCCAGCTTACTTTTGCTACGACCTCGGCAACCAGCCAGGACGCTGCGGCCGCGCTCGCCGCGACTACTCCGCAGCAGAATCTGGTGACCCGTCTTCGTCAACTGAAGGCGTCGGGAAGGATTGTGCTCGAGTCAAAGCCAGGCAGCACAGAGATAGATAGTCTGCCCGACCTTGCACTTGAAGATGGCGACCATTTCGTTATTCCTCCTAAGCCGGCCAGCATTACGGTGGTTGGTTCGGTCTACAACCAGAATTCGTTTCTCTATTCGCCATCGCGTCGAGTGGGAGATTATTTGCGGCTCGCCGGCGGGCCAACGCGGGATTCCGACCCCCGGCGGGCGTTTATTATTCGCGCCGATGGGTCGGTACTCAGCCGGATGGCCTCGCTTAGTTTGTGGGGGAACACATTCGAGGTCGCGCGGCTTTATCCGGGAGATACGCTTGTAGTTCCGGCCAAGGTTTATCGTGCTTCAGCGCTCAGGGGCTTTCTGGACTGGTCGCAGTTGTTTTCTCAGTTTGCGCTCGGGGCTGCCGCTATCAACGTCATCAAGTAGCTGGTTCATGAGGGGCAAGGTCGCAGCGATCAGATAGCTTGCAGGGCCCGGGAAGGCCGGCTTGGCGCGGGGATGCGGCCGGAGCGATGAACTATCGCAAGCTTCTCGAGATCAAGGATCTTCCGGGCCTGACCGCGCGCGTGGTTCGCCCACGGCCCGATGTTATCCAGCTTCAAGTATGCAGTCCAATGGCGCAGCGCCTTGCGCGGCTCGGCGGTGCGCTCAAAAGCCAGCGCGAGATTATAGTGCGCGTCGGCATAGCCGGGTACCAGGCGGATGGCGGCGTTGTAAGCGTCGATGGCATCCTGCAATCGTTGCAATTCATCGAGCGCGTTACCCAGATCGAAGTAAGCAAGCGCGTAGTCGGGGTCAGCCTCGGTCGCGCGGCGATATAACTCCTCGGCGCGATTGAACTTGCGCTGGTTGTAGTAGATGGTCCCGAGGTTAATGCAGGCCGGGGCGTGGGTGCTATCAGTGTCGAGGATGTTCTGGTAGATTTGCGCTGCCTGCACAAGCTTTCCCGAACCCTCGAGCTGAACAGCTTCAAAGAAAAGCGCATTGATGTCCGCCTCGCGACTGGCGGGTACGGATGCAGCGGCAATGGCCTGCTCCGGACGGCGGTTGGTGCCGAAATCGAAGACGAACTGGCGAGCGATCGGCTCCATCATGCCGCCGGAGTAACGAAACGCCACGCGGGACCCGTTGCAGACCGCGCTGGACTCCAGCAGTGGATCGGCAACTCCGCAGACGGTGCGCATCGCCTCTACCGAGGCACGGATGCGTGAGGGCGAGAGGTGCATTGCCCGCAGGTCACGAAGCTTTCTTAGATGGCCGAGTTCCTGAAAGGAGTAAGTCTCGGAGGGTGATACCAGAAGCGCCCGCTCCCAGGCCCGTAATTGCCGGGAATCTATTCGCAGGATGCGGAGAACGTCTTCGCGCGAATATCCGGTTCCAGGCATAACACACTCCCACGGCGCGCATTTGAAGCGGGTCTCATCCACTGCGAGAGGACACGACAGTAGAGCGATCGTTTCCCTAAGGCGATTATGCGCAGGTATCCATCTGCAAACAAGAGGTATGCGCCAAAAACCAGTGGATAATCAGGTACCCTCTGCGGGGAGCGGGAACTATCTTGCCGCAAACCGGAACTGCCCAGTCAGGGTACCAGACCCTCTGACCAAGTGCGTGTCATTGGGTGGGCGCGGGGGGGCACCGGAACCGAGGGCAGGATATGGTTCGCCTGCGCCGGAACTCTCAACAGCCTTTCCACACCAGACGCAGGGAGAGAAACCTGGCCACCTTGTCATGCAAGGCTGCGAAAGAGATGGTAGCTTTTTCGGGTGTAACAAGAGCCCAGGAATGGAGACTTGTCCTGCGACGAACGCTTAGACGCTTAAGTGGTTGCTGAAATGCAACGTTTGAACTCCACCTAAAACAAGTGTACGCCCCGGGCGCCTTTGACTACGCCAACGTAGGGGTTTTCTAAGTGACTTCGAATGAGGCGTCTGGACGATTTCTTTTGGGTTACCTATTGACAAAGTTGGCTGGGCCGCAGTTTTGTGGATAGGTACGGGGTGCGATGCCTGCCGTCTTCTTTATTACTGATAGCTGACTGAGAAATGAAAGTAACAGGTGAATGGTAATGGCCTTCCTGGTGGTATTTTGCTTTAGACCATTTGTCATGGAACCGTTCCAGGCACTAGAACCCACCCATGACCAAGTGCGTGTCATGGGTGGGGCACCCGGCGGCGTTAACCGCGCCGCAAATGTAAATCGCCTCGACGTTTATAGGTATTCCAATCAGGAGCAGGCGAATGCCGCAACCCGAAGGGTGCCCGTCGTTGCATTCATTACAATGGGATCGAAGGCAAAATGCCCACACTAAAGAGATCCGCTACCTCAACTCTGCTGTTGATTCTGCCCCTGCTTATGGGACCTGCAATAAGCGGGCAAGCTGTGGAGTGCCCGCCTGGATGTAGTCAGGGACGGTGGTCCAAAGATGCAGTGGATCTATCTACGGAACGTCGGAAGGCGCCGTACGAGTCGCGAGACATCCTAATATTCGCCCCGGACCATAAGAAGCTCGCGCACATCCTGAAGGACCACTGGTGGATAGAAGATGGTGCCAAAAAGATTGTCGCCAAGGATTCACTCCTTTTGTATCCCGCCGAATTCGCATGGGCACCAGACAGCCGCGGATTCTTTATTACAGCCGGTACTGGATACACCACAGGGTATGAGGTTAGGCTCTATCGAATCGCAGAAGGCAAGATCATCTCGATAGGGGGCGTCAATAAAACAGTTCGGTTAGATTTTGAGCACCGCCATCGGTGTTTCGGTTACGGCATTGGAAATGATCCGAACATCGCCGGCCTTAAATGGCTGAAAGGATCGGAACGAATCCTTCTGACCGCAGAAGTCCCTCCGCTTGGAATTTGCAGGGAAGCTGATTATTTTGGCGGATACGAAATCTCGACATCTTCAGGTAGAATTCTGCGACGATTGAGCCCTGAAGAATTGGCAGCCGGCTGGAGTCAGGTGCTCGGGCAAAGGCTCATCGGCGACCTTGAGTTGTTATCGCCAAGAGCCAAGAGCAGCTTGCCGTAGTGACCTGAGAAATGAAAGTAACAGGTGAATGGTAATGGCCTTCCTGGTGGTATCGCTTTAGACCATTTGTCATGGAGCCGTTCCAGGCACTAGAACCCACCCATGACCAAGTGCGTGTCATGGGTGGGGCACCCGGCACGTTGGGGATCTGGCGTTGGAGCAGTCCTCCACGGGGGATGGGATCTCGGTATCGGTTCGATCTTCTTCGGGCACAGTACAATGCTGGATTTAGGGTGCTGATATGAAGAAGATCATCTACATCTGCTGGTTGTTGTCTATCGTTTTGCTTCGAATGCAAGGACAAAGCCTGCTTATCGAGGGCTCAAGAGTCGAACTCTCCCCCGGAGATGTTCCTGGGGCCGCGTTCTACGAGGACAAAGGGATGTTCGTTGTTCAGCAGTATGTCCATTCGCCGGAGAATGGCGTATTGCTCAACGGTTATTTCAGACAACTGTCTTCCTGGAATATCGAGAGCCACACCATGATTAGCAAGAGGGTTATCGACGATATTTCTGTGGGCCCGTCATCGGACCCTTGTGGACGCGTAGAAATATCGACAACTTCCCATCGGATCTATGTATGCAGTGCGAAGTCACATTTGGAGATCATGGATCCGGACAGTCTGGGGACTATTGGAACAATGGCTCAAGTAGACGGTCAGACCATCATTGATTTTGCCGTAGATGACTTTCACCGCAGAGTGCTCGTGCTGTCTGCTCGAAAAGATGGAACTATGTTTCTTACCAGCTACTCCCTGCCGAAAGGAGAGAAACAACAGGAAACGGTCTTGCTAACTATCGACTCCTCGTTTGATTGGTATGCGGAGATGAGTGCTTTGATCATTGTTTCCCAAGCGGGCCAAATCGGCATCTATTTAGACGACCGAAGAGGTCTTAAAAGCAGACCGGGCATATACATGTGCCAGGACAGTCCTGATCTCGTCTGCACCAAAGCCACGGATGATGATCGGGCCACTTCGGTGTCGGAGATGAGCTTCCTAGGACCGGATATATTGGCTGCGAGCAGCAAATTGGCTGACTCCAAATCAGAGTGCATCCTATCCGTTTCGCCAGGCTATAGATACTCCATTGTGAGGCCACTTTCGTTCGGGGTCTCTCGCAAATATTGTTCCCCAACGGGAGTTCATTACGCGGTGGGAGTCGTGGATGATAAGTACCTGGTAGGCTTCACGGGAATGAGCGAATACAACCCATTGACTGAGACTTGGAAAACCGTCTCAAGTTCATTTTCGGTGTGGAGAGCAGGAATTTCTAAGACGGCGGCTGTTGTTGAGGACCCAGCCGATTGCGCGACACCCTTTTGCGGGGTTCGCATAGCGGCAAGCAAGACGAAGCCTTTCTTCATCACATACCAAAAGACTTCAAGCAAGCTATTCTTGTATAGCATCGCGGATCATTGATTCCGAAAAGCGCAACGCCGAATGCGCCTCTCGGGAGTAGATCTACCAAACTGGGGGCGGCGCAAACGACCGGTGGTAACCTGTGACGCAAATCCAGAAACTAAGCCGCCCGATATGAAATTGAGTAGTTCAGCCGAGGCGTGGTTCTCTCGAAGCGAGAGGCGAACCTGAAGATGGCGAAGCGTAGGCAGTGAAGAGGAGATTTTGCGGGTATTGCGGATCGCACCCGCCATCCGGCTGATTGAGGTCAGTTGCTGGAAACCGCCTGGCGCTTGGGGCGGCGGTTGGCCTGGAGGATTTTCTTGCGGAGGCGGAGGGATTTGGGGGTGACCTCGACAAGTTCGTCTTCGGCTATGAACTCGATCGCCTGTTCGAGATTGAGGGCGCGGAAGGGGACGAGCCGCACTGCCTCATCGGCGCTCGAAGCGCGCATGTTGGTCAGTTTCTTTTCGCGGACCACGTTGACATCGAGGTCGTTGTCGCGCGAGTGCTCGCCGACGATCATGCCCTCATAAACTTCAACCCCGGCTGTCAGTAGCAGCGTCCCGCGCTCCTGCAGCGCGTTCAGCGAATAGGTGGTGGTCGTGCCTGCCCGGTCAGAGATGAGCGCGCCCGTCTGACGCTGCGGAATGTCGCCCTGGTGCGCCATGTAGCCATCGAAGATGGTGTTCATCACGATGGTGCCGCGCGTCTCGGTGAGCATCTCGCTGCGCAGACCGATGAGGCCGCGGCTGGGGACGCGAAACTCCAGACGGACGCGGCCGTAGCCGTGGTTATGCATCTTGACCATCTCGCCCTTGCGTGGCCCGAGCTTTTCGATGACTACGCCGACGAAGTTTTCAGGGACGTCGATGGTGAGATGCTCGACCGGCTCCATCACTTTGCCGTCGACTACTTTGGTGACGATCTCGGGGCGACCGACCATCATCTCGAAACCTTCCCGGCGCATGATTTCGATGAGAATTGCGAGTTGCAGCTCCCCGCGTCCAAGAATCTTGAAGCTGTCTGGAGTGCCCAGTTCTTCGACGCGGATGGAGACGTTGGTCAGCAGCTCCTTTTCCAACCGCTCGCGAATATTCCGCGACGTTACGTACTGGCCTTCGCGGCCCGCCATCGGCCCATTGTTCACCGACATCTGCATGGCAATCGTCGGCTCGTCAATAATGATCAACGGCAGCGGTGCCGGATTCTCAAGACTCGTAATCGTCTCGCCGATGGTGATGCCCTCAACGCCGGCAATGGCCACGATGTCGCCGATTTCGGTCTCCGTAATATCAGTGCGCTTGAGGCCCTTGAAGCTGAAAAGCTTGGTGATCTTTGTTTTTTGCATCGTGCCGTCGCGCTTGGAGATGGTCACCTCTTCACCGGCGTGCAGCGTGCCGTTGAAGACGCGGGCAATGGCGAGCCGGCCGAGATAGTCGGAGTAATCCAGGTTGGTTACGAGGATTTGAAGCGTGCCGTTGGGATCGCCGGTCGCCGCAGGGATGGTCTGCACGATGGACTCAAAGAGCGGCTGCAGGTCTACTCCCGGGACGGCGAGGTCAGTGGTCGCGGTTCCGGTGCGCGCATTGGTGTAGAGTACGGGGAAGTCAAGCTGGTCTTCGTGGGCGTCAAGATCGATGAAGAGATCGTAGATTTCATCGAGGACCTCTGCGATGCGCGCATCGGGGCGGTCGATCTTATTGATCACGACCATGGGAATCAGCTTCGCTTCGAGGGCCTTAGACAGCACGTAACGGGTCTGGGGCAGCGGGCCCTCTGAGGCGTCGACGAGCAGCATGACCCCATCGACCATCTTCAGCGCACGCTCAACTTCACCACCGAAGTCGGCGTGGCCCGGCGTGTCAACAATATTGATCTTCGTATCGTGGTAGTAGACCGCCGTGTTCTTGGCGAGGATGGTGATGCCGCGCTCGCGCTCGAGGTCATTCGAGTCCATGACGCGCTCGGCGACGGCTTCATTGGCGCGGAATGTTCCGGCCTGCCGCAGTAGCGCGTCGACGAGCGTGGTCTTGCCATGATCAACGTGGGCGATAATGGCGATGTTGCGTATAGTCGTGCTCACAGGCGCAGTCTTCCTCTTTAATTCTCAGGCTCAATTTGGGTCGATTAGTTCCTTGCTGGAGGGGGGAAACGGGCAGGCGCAGCAGGTTCAGTATCGGAGTCCATGTCTAGTTTACCAGTTGTAGTGCCCTAGCCCTAGCTATCGGAGCAACCGAGGATCCAGAGCATGCTCATAGTTGGCGACGATCTTGAGGAGATTCGCCTCAGAATGGAGCGGATTGATAAGCACGTTCCAGGTCTCAGGAACGATGGCGTTAGGGACTTCCAGTAGTAAAGAACGTCGCTGGGTCAACCAGAGGTCGCCAAGACGCTGAGTTGACGCTGGGTTGTTGACCCAGTCTCCGGGAAGAGTCTTGACGATCTCCACAGAGCACGCATCAGGGACTTCTATTTTGAGAATGTGCAGATGCCGCGGTGGACGATCCGAATCAACATTAAAGTGGACCAGCATTTCGAGCAAGGACGTGGAAGAATTCAGCGTGCAGTAAACAATCGGATGACCCTGGGTGTGCCACCGGCCACCCGCGTAGATTCCGCCAGCCCCATCCAAATTGAAGTGATTGCTGATCCGCCAAAGATACATAGTTCAGGCGAAAAAACCGTAGTCGATTTGCAGCAACATTTCCTCTACAAGCCGCCCTCCGGCCTCAGTTCGTAATAACTCGAATGGAGTGCGCCCTTGAAATCGCGTCTTCGGCTTTCGCAGCCAATGGGCCGCGTTTTCATCCTCGCC
>DASWUZ010000114.1:0-13209 GCA_036401395.1 Acidisarcina sp. | reverse complement strand
ATCTTCGCGCGCCTCTACCTGGGCACGAGCGGACGCGGCATTATCTACGGTGACAGCCCGAACTAGGCGCTCGGTATTTCCGAGACGAAAGGCCGTGTGTGTAGCGTACGGCCTGGCCGCCCACCGCTTTAAGTCGTCAGTTCAGGCGCTGACCTGTAACGTGCTCGCCGTCTCAACATTCTCCGGTAGAAGCTTGCGTATTGCAGGAGCAACTTCGCGGCCGAGCAGTTCGATGGCGTGCATCAACTTATCGTGCGGCAATGCCGCGACGCTCATCTGAAAACTCAGGCGGGAGATGCCTCCCAACGATTCATGGTAGTGAAGGATCTTGGCCACGGCGGCCTCGGGGTCGCTGACGATGAGGGCGCCAGATGGACGACGGACCGCTTCGAATTGGGCGCGAGTAACCGGGGGCCAGCCGCGTTCCCGGCCAATTTTAGTGAAGGCGGCGCCATAGCCGGGGAAGAATTCATCGGAGGCCTCGGCGTCGGTATCGGCCACGTAGCCCAGCGCGTGAATGCCGACCTTTAGCTGGGATTCGGGGTAGCCGGCGCGCAGTCCCGTCTCTCGATAGAGATCAACCAGCGGACGGAAGCGATGGGGCTCGCCACCTATGATTGCAATCATCAAGGGAAGACCGAGTGCGCCGGCACGCGCGAAGGACGCCGGTGTTCCACCGACTCCGAGCCAGACGGGCAAAGGGTTTTGCAGGGGGCGGGGAAAGACGCCCTGGCCGGTCAGGGCCGCACGGTGCTTGCCAGACCAGTTGACGTAGGTGTTCTCGCGCAGCTTCAGCAGCAGATCGAGTTTTTCGGCGAAGAGCGAGTCGTAGTCATTGAGGTTCAGGCCAAAGAGGGGGAAGGATTCGATGAAGGAACCGCGCCCGGCGACGATCTCAGCGCGGCCGTTGGAGAGCAGGTCGAGGGTCGCGAACTGCTGAAAGACGCGGACAGGATCGGCGGCGCTAAGGACGGTCACGGCGCTGGTAAGGCGGATGTGTTTTGTGCGTGCGGCGGCAGCGGCCAGGATTACTGCGGGCGCAGAGTCCAGGAAATCTTCGCGGTGATGCTCCCCGAGGCCGAAGACGTCCAGGCCGACCCGGTCCGCCAGCTCGATCTCTTCGAGCAGATGGTGCATTCGCTCGACCGGCGTAAGGGGCACGCCCGTGCCGGGACCGGCTACGGATGCCGCAAAACTGTCGATTCCGATTTGCATGTTGAGGCCCTTCCGATGCTGCCTCCTAGTTGATGCCGGGGCACGGAAATGGGTTCAGAGCAGGGCTCCTTGTCACAAAGTCGGAGTTTGTGGTTGATACACTACCGATGTGAAGATCGCTCTCGCGCAGATCAATCCTACGGTTGGAGATTTTAGTGGCAACACCCGCCTGATACTCGATTACGCAGGGCGTGCAGCGGCTGGCGGCGCTGAGCTTGTCATGTTTCCCGAGCTGGCTGTTTGCGGATACCCGCCGGCCGATCTGCTTGAAAAATCTTCGTTCCTGGCGCGGGCCGGGCAGGCCGTGGAAGAGATTGCCGCCGCCGCCACACCGATCGCGATTCTCTGCGGCACGGTTACACCGGCTCCGGCCAGCACCGGCAGGCACGCGTTCAATTCAGCGGCACTGGTGAGCGGCGGCCGGGTCAAGTTTCTGCAGTCGAAGATGCTGCTGCCGTTCTACGACGTGTTCGATGAGCAGCGCTACTTTGCCGCAGCGCAGTCGCAGAGGGTCTATAAGCTGGGTTGGGAGCAGCTTGCCATCACCATTTGCGAAGATGCGTGGAACGATAAAAGCTTCTGGGAGACGCGCCGTTACGCCTCCGATCCGGTCGAGCAGCTCATGCGAAATGACGGTACGCTGATCCTGAACATCAGCGCCTCGCCCTACTGGCGCGACAAGCGGAAACTGCGGATGGAGATGCTCTCGGCGATCGCTCGCCGTCATCGCGCGCCTGTCTTGATGGTGAACCAGGTTGGGGGCAACGACAGCCTTGTCTTCGATGGATCAAGCATGGCTATCGGCCCCGACGGCAAGGTCATCGCCATGGCCAAGTCATTTGAGGAAGACTTGATATTCGTCGACACGACCGCCATGACTGGAGACATGCACGACTCGTCAGAGGAGGGCGACGAGGACGCCGCCATCTATAGAGCTTTAGTGCTCGGCACGCGCGATTACGTGCGCAAGTGTGGATTTTCTCGCGCCGTCATCGGTTTGAGCGGCGGCATAGATTCTGCGCTGGTGGCTGCGATTGCTGTCGATGCGCTAGGGGCGGAGAACGTACTTGGCGTGACCATGCCCAGTGCATACTCTTCGACGGGCTCGGTCGACGACAGTGCAAAGCTGGCGGCGGCACTCGGCATTCGTATGGAGACGATCGCGATAAGCAGGCTGTTTGATGGCTACAACACCGCGCTCGCGCCCCTCTTCGCCGATCGTGCCTCGGACCTCACCGAAGAGAATATCCAGTCGCGCATTCGCGGCAACCTGCTGATGGCGCTCTCTAATAAATTTGGGTCGCTGGTGCTGACGACTGGAAATAAATCTGAGATGTCGGTGGGCTACTGCACTCTATACGGAGATATGGTGGGCGCGCTGGCCGTGATCGGCGATGTGATCAAGACGCGGGTCTATAGCCTCGCGCGCTACCGCAATCGGGACCGTAAAATTATTCCCGATTCGATCCTCGAAAAGCCACCGTCTGCGGAGCTGCGGCCAGGGCAGATGGATACCGACTCGCTGCCTCCTTATGAAGTGCTCGATCCGATTGTCGAGGCTTACGTGGAGCGTTACGAGACGCCTGAGGCCATCGCGGCGCATCACCACTTCGATCTTGAATTAGTGCGCTCGGTGGTCAAACTCATCGAGCGAAGTGAGTACAAACGGCAGCAGGCGGCGATTGTGCTCAAGGTGACGCCGAAGGCATTCGGCATGGGCCGTCGCTTTCCTATCGCTGTCAAAGCCGAGGTCTAGGGAGCGCAGGCGCGCAAGACCTCAGGGAAACTGCGTCGAGCGCTACGCCGGGACCAAGTCTGAGGCGCAGAAGTAGCAGCCAAGATAGACTAAATCTGCTGAGTTTCGCATAGCCAGTTTTCAAGTGGTTTCCTGAAAGGATGTTTCATGCAACTTCGCACTTCGGTCCGCGCTGCCATCGGCGCCTTGACCCTGTTGGTTTGCTTCGCAGTTGTCAGTCCCTCACAGTTCTTCGGTCAGGCGGCAACGCCGGCGACACCGCCCGCAGCCGCACCGCCTGCAGCCGCACGGCAGGCTCTTCCCACGGCCCCCACTCCGGCAACACCGCCCGCGCCGCTGACGTTCCCCAAACCGAACCCGGCCAATTTTACGGCCGAGTCGCCCACCGTCGACACCATCAATCAATTCCTCAAGGCGTCGTGGGGGTTTGATCCTAATCGTGCCTGGCAGGTTGAGGCCATTCTCAAGACTCCGGTAGCCGGAGTGACAAAGGTCATCGTTGCCGTTGGCGAGAAGGGGACTGGGCAGCCGGGCGGAAGCCTGCAGTTCTTTGTTCTGCCTGACGGCAAGCATCTGATCGCCGACGAGGTGCTTCCCTTCGGCGCCAACCCGTTTGAGATGGCCCGCAAGACGTTGTTGGAGCGGGCTACCGGGCCATCGCGCGGAGCGGCTTCAAAGGACCTCCTTTTTGTGGAGTTCTCGGACTTTCAGTGCCCCCACTGCAAGGATGCACAGGCGACGATTGACAAGCTGCTCGCGGATTTCCCGACTGCCCATTTCGTCTATGAAAACCTGCCTCTCGTGCAGGTGCACACCGAGGCTTACAAGGCGGCATCCTACAGCGTCTGCGTAGCAAAGCTGGGCGGGGACGAGGCGTTTTTCAAGTTCGCCAACGAGGTTTTTGCGAACCAGGCGGCTCTTACTCCTGAGGCGTCGGACAAAACTCTCAAAGATGCAGCAACGAAGGTGGGAGTCGATGCCGATAAAGTGACAGCATGCTCGACTATGCCAGCAACGAAGGCAGCTGTGGATGCGTCGTTAAAGCTGAGCGCCGATCTCGGAGTGAACAGTACGCCTACGCTCTACGTCAATGGCCGCGCACTCCCGCTGGGTGGGCCTTATGACCAGCTAAAGACGGTCATTGCGTTTCAGATGACTCTGGATGGAGCCGCGCCTGGCTCGCACTGAGTCAGATCAAATCCTTGCGCGGAGTGAGGCGGCCTGGGTCTCATTCGTGCAGTGGAAGAATGACCATCCTGCCCACGGCACTCGTATGGCTCAGGCGAATGACGTGGCTCGTGACGGTGATCACCAGGCGCGACTGATCGAAGCGCGTAGATCGATTGGTGGCAGAGCCGAAGCCGGGGAGTTCGCTTAAGCCAGGAAGTCCGCTCACTGCCTTCGACTCTTCGCGATTGAGATTGCTCACCAGCATCACGCTGTTGCCGTCCGGTACGGTAATCACGGCGGTGAACTGGCGGCTGTTCAGGACAGGAATTGAGTCAAGCGACGCGTCGCCCAGGGCCTCAATCTTAACTTCGAGCTTCAGCGACACTTTCTTGTCGAGCTGCACACGAGGCGTGGCAGTGAGGGTGAGTCCAAGGTCTTCATATTGGATTTGGGGAACGGTGTTCTGCGTGAGGTTCCCCAGCGCCGCGGCGTTGATGCCAAGGTTTGCGAGCGTCGACGACAGCCCTGCGGTGTTGATGCCTGCCAGGCTGCCAGTTGTGTTGGTGACCGTGGATGTGATGACCGGATAGCGGACGCCGGTGCGAAAAGTTCCCGGCTGATTGTTGAGCACGCGGAGGCGCACGTCGTCGAGAGACTGGATATCGGAAGCATTCAGTGCGAGGTTTGCGCTGACGCTGCCAGGGACGATGCCTGTCTGAGTCAGGCCGCCGCCGAAGAGCACGAACGGCTGGCTTAGTATCGATCCGCTGACCTGGCCAGAGGCAATCAGAATTGCTGCGATCGCCAGGGTGTCACCGGCGTTGGCCAATCCGCTTGAAATGATCTGGTTGACTAGGCTTTGGTTATTCGCGATCAGCTGGCTGACTTCTGAATCCACATTGAAGAAAGTGGTCTGCTGAGGAAGCTGAAGGCCGATGTTTCTCGTTTTGGTAGTTGAGACTTCAAAGGCGCGAACGTCAAGCTCGATCTCGCTCTGGCCATCCAGCAGCTCTGACAACACCCCATTCAGCGCGTTGATGCGCCCCGCAGGCGCGCGCACCGTCAGATAGCCGCGCTGCTGGAGCACCGTCGCATAAGGGGTGTCGAAGATGTTCCTCGCGATATTACCGATGTCGACGATTTCGGCCGGTGTGAGGCCGGGCATGTAGACGGTCTCTTCCGCAAGCCGCTCGAGGCGGTCGCGGTTTGTCTTGTTGTCGGCCGCGATGATGACTCGATGGGGGTCGAGAGGAACGATGAATGTGCCGGTAACAAGCTCGGCCATCTGCGTCGCGTGCTCATAATCTACATCGTCCGCATCGAGCCGCCGGATCTGCTGCGCGACTGACTCGTCGATGGCGGCATCGATGCCGTAAGCCGCAGCGACTTGCTTGAGGAGAGCCTGGGCTGACTCGTGAAGATGAAAGCTCTTCAGGATTTTTTGTGGAGCGAGCTCTATGGGAGGTGCAACCTGTTCTCCGACGTTTTCGTTACGCGCGTCCCCTACTGGATCGAGTGCCTCTACAGCCAGTTCGTTCAAGTGCTGGATTGTGATTTCGTTGAGTGGGTCGAGTGCGAGCGCCTGCGCAAGTTTGCTGCGCTCGACGTCTCTACCGCCGGACATCCTGGCTTTCTCGGCTTCTTCCACGAGCAGTTTAACGAGGTGCTGCCGCGCGATCTCAGCTGCCACAACGTATCGCTGATTGTGAGGATCGAGCTCGACGGCGCGGCTGAAATACTTCACCGCTGTACGAACGTCTTGCTCATCCAGGGCCTTTGCGCCCTTAAGATATTGCTTTTCGGCCTCGCGTCTATGTCCGGGTGACGATGTTGCGGTCTGCGAGATAGCGGGCTGGGCGCCGGAGGAAGCCCGATCCGGGGCGGGCGACACCGCTCCCGAAGGGGTCAGGACTGATCGTGTCTCAGTTACTGTGCCGGGGCCCTGGTCCTCTACGTCGCTGCGGATGGCGTCCTGCCCATCCTGCTGTGCATGTGTCGTCATCGGCGAAGCGAGAAGAACCACAAACACGAGGGCCGCAAGCACCGAGGCCACAGAACAGAACCGTTGGAGCATGCAACTCACGGATTTTCCCGCTCGGGGGATTGATGTGCGAGGTCCTTGTCCGCGTTCTCTGAGCCCGCGCTTTGGAGCAAGTCCTGCAAAGAAGTGACGCACGCCTCCGGACCGAATTTAAGCAGCTCTCCGAAAGAGTAATTGCCGGTCGCGACTGCTATGGCCGGGAGCCCGTTAGCTTTTGCTGCTGTAATGTCGAAAGGCGTATCGCCCACCACGCATACTGTAGCCTGCTCGCCGGCGATCGCCCGCGCAAGGGCAGCAGCGTTCCCGATCATCTCAGGGCGGGTGAGGTACTTGTCGCTGAATCCGCCGAACTTGAACCACTCGCGCAACCCGGCTGCCTCGATTTTCAACCATCCGATGATCTCAAGATTTCCCGTTGCTACGCCAAGCTTCGCGCCTCTCCGGCGCAGGTGAGCGAGCACCTCGGGTACTCCGGGCATCACTCGTACTGACATTGAGTCGCTCTGCTCAGTGACCGTCTGCCTCATACGGTCGAGCACCGCTTCGAGAGAGTCCTGCCATTCCCGGTCTTCCAGCTTGACCCGACGAAATGCGTCTCGCAGTATGCCGGGATCGGTATTACCGTGAAGTACAACCCCATCGAGCAGCAGCTCACGTCCCATCTCCTGCTTGACACTTGAAAAGAAGGAGTTGTAGTGGACCCCATCGTTGCTTCGCAGCAGCGTACCGTCTATGTCGAAGAGGTACGCATCGTAGTCGTCCCAAGCGAAGCCGTCGCGAATGACGACTCGCCTCTCACGCTGCTCGACAGTGGGGGCGGCAACTGCTGCGGGAGTTTGACTCACGCGCGCGACGCCTCATTTTCAACGTTATTTGAACTGGAGATAGCGGGATCGAGCGCTTCATTCCTTCGGCTGGTCATAGACCGATTTTACGCGGCGAGCAGCCTCCGCGTCTCCCGGGATTTCAGACTCACGAACGCATCGCCACCTTGCCATCGAATTGAGGACGTTCGCTACGTGGGGGGCGTTTGATCCCTCTGCGTATTTGCGCCGGGTCGATGCCAAGTTCGGCGATGGTACGGCTCAGGGTATTGCGGTGCATGCCGAGCTCCTTCGCGGCCTTACACTGGTTCCCTCGATGTTGAGCCAGCACCTCAAGTATGAAGCGCTTTCTAAACTCACGAACCGACTCTTCGTAAGTGATGCCACCGCTGTGCATTCGCGTAACAAGACTGTCCAGTTCACGCTTCACAAATTCCTCTTTCGTTCCACACCCGGTTGGTTGTCCGGGTTGTGACTTTTTCTGATTCCAAGGCCGGGGGAAAACATTTTGCATTCGGCTTAAGCCATGACGGCTGAGCATCGCGGATAATGGTGACGCCGGTCCGGATGCGAGCTCCGAGGTCGGACGGCGTAACTGCTGTAGTAGAGTGCGCCATTGATAGAAAATACGGCGCAAGCCGGGAATCTCTTAACCAGGTAGTACGGGGAAAAAATGCGGCCAGGGCCATGATGCCAATCGTCACGAGCACGCATCCTTTCACGAAACCGAAGACCGCGCCGAGCAAGCGGTCTGCAAAGCCAAGCCCTACCGATTTTACCGACCAGCGAAGGAGCCTGCCTGCGATTCCCGCCAGTACCATCACTCCCAGTGCTATCGCCAAGAAACTGAGGGCCGCAACAATCTGAGGCTGGTGTATCCACTGCGAAACCCAGGGCATCACCGCTTTGTAGTTCCAGCTTGCCAGCAATAAACCGAGCACTACACCGGCGAGAGAAAATGCTTCGACCACGAACCCTTTCCTTGCTGCGCCCGCGACTGATATCACTAAGATCGCGGCGATTATCCAATCGATCAAGGCCATCTACATCACCAATCAAAATCACAACTACTTAAGCTGAATGAAGCACCGCGCGGTCGTGCTCCTCAACATTGAGGCGATGCCCAGTCAGCAAGCGAAATGCTTCAAGATATTTTTCGCGCGTGGGGCCAACCACATCTTCGGGAAGAGGGGGGGCCGGCGCGCGCTTGTTCCAGTGAATGCTTTCCAGGTAATCGCGCACAAATTGCTTATCGAATGATGGCTGCGGACCGCCTGCTTTGTAACCTTTCAAGGGCCAGAATCGCGACGAATCGGGCGTCAACACCTCGTCGGCAAGCACGATGCCGCGCGCGGTCTGTCCAAACTCAAACTTTGTATCGGCAAGAATCAGCCCGCACGACTCCGCATGGGCGGCTGCCCGCTTGTAGATCGTCAGGCTCAGGTCCCGCAGGCGGTCCGCTGCAGTCGGCCTAACGCGATGGCTCATGGCCTCGAACGAAATATTTTCATCGTGCTCGCCGCCGGCGCTCTTTGAGGCGGGGGTAAAGATCGGCTCGGGTAATCGTTCTGACTCGCTCAACCCTTTAGGCAACTCGATGCCGCAGACGGTGCCTGTCGCTTGGTAATCCTTCCAACCCGAGCCCGAGAGATAGCCGCGGACGACGCACTCGACGGGGAACATCTGCGCCCGCGCCACGAGCATGGAGCGGCCTCGCAGTTCGTCTGCGTACTCCTGAAGCTCCTCGGGGTAATCCTCAACATCGGCAGTGATGAGGTGATTCGGAACCACGTCGCGTAAAAAATCAAACCAGAATAACGAGAGCTGCGTCAGTACCTTACCCTTGTCAGGAATTCCAGTGCCGAGCACATGGTCGAATGCGGAGATGCGATCGGTGGCCACGAGCAGCAGCGATTCGCCGACAGAATAGAGGTCGCGGACCTTACCGCGGGCGTGCAGGTGCAGATCGGCAAACTCAGTTTGAAGTAGTACTGGCAAGAGGTTTTGCCTTCCTGGGCGGCGTGGACTCTGACGCTGAAGTTTCGATTCTCCGGGGAGCGCGGCGCTTTGTCAACGCGAGATTTTCGCAGAGTTGTTGAGAAAAAAAGGTGCTTCTCATCTGCGGAGGATGACTGTCAAGAGGGAAGCGAGCCAACCACAAAATTTAGTTGCTAACAGGCCGTGAGCAGCGACCTTGCATCAAAATTTTCTATCGTCAGAATAGATTCCAAGGCAGAGACTTGAAGTTTGCCGCCTCTTCGTTTTCTGTTTCTTCTCACGCTGTCGCCAGGCGGCTTTCAAGCTTGCGTTCCAGAGCGCGCGAGGCGTGGCCCGATCTATGCTCGTTTGCTCTCTCATTGCCGCGGTCCAATCCACCCATGCGAACGGAGACGATTTTCGAGACGCCCGGCTCCTGCATCGTGACGCCGTAGATCATGTCGGCGGCCTGCATCATCCTCTTGGAGTGCGTGACCATCACGAACTGCGTATCGACGGCCATGGTCTTGAGCATGTCGGCAAGTCGGCCTACATTGGTCTCGTCCAGCGGCGCGTCCACTTCATCGAGAACGCAGAAGGGGCTGGGCTGGTATTGGAAGATTCCCACCAGCAGGGAGAGTGCAGTGAGGGCTTTTTCGCCGCCCGAAAGCAGCAGAACATTCTGTAGTTTCTTGCCGGGTGGCTGCGCAACGATATCGACTCCGCTGTCGGTTGAATTTTCTTCGTCGGTCATCTTCATAAACGCCTGCCCGCCGCCGAACAGTTTCGCAAACGTCACACTGAAGTTCTCATTGATGTGCGCAAAGGCTGCGTCGAACTTGGTCCGCGAAATGTCGTCGATCTCCCGGATGGTGGACTGCGTGTTTTCGATCGAGTCGAGGAGGTCTTTCCGCTGCGTCTCAAGGAAACTGTGGCGCGATGCGGTTTCCTGGTACTCTTCGAGCGCCATCATGTTCACCGGCCCCATAGCTTCGAGCCGCTGCTTCATCGCGCGGCACATCTCGTCTTCCGTGTGCAGCGTTTCCGCGTCGAGGCGCACGATCTGAGTGTCGGCCCGCAATAGATGGGCTTCGACACCGAGTTCGTTGAGGCTGGCCTCTTCCTGGTAGTGAAGGTCCGAGGCGAGCTTCGCCGCGCTAGCCGCGCTCTGACTGCGCGTCTCCCGCAACGCGTCGGTTTCAGACCGCAGCGTCTTCAGGTTTGCGTCAATGTCGGCGAGAGTTGCGCGTAGCGTGCGTGCTTCGGTGGCCCACCGTGCGGACTCGCTCTCGGCATGCGCCCGCGCGGCGCTTAGCTGCTCCTGCTCCACAGCAAGTTGCTCGTTTTCACGGGTGCGCTGCTGTTGCTCTGCGGCAGCGGAGGCTAGTTGCTCTTCGATCTGCAATACGCGCCGCTCAAGCTCTGTGAACATGCGATCGATGCGGCTGAACGATGCCTCGGCGCCGCGCCGCCGCTCCTCGAGCCCCGCAAGCTCCGCCGAAACTGCAGACGCCTCGGCCTGCGCTGAATCACGAGCCGCCCTCAGATCTTCAAGCGCAACTGCCTGGTCGTTGAGGGTAGCCTCCGCGGTTTGGTGCTGAGCGTCGAGTCGGGCAATCTCCTCCAGCTTTTGCGCGATGAAGGTCTGCTTCGTCATGCGCGCATCGCGGTTCCGCTCTGCCTGTAGCACCCAGTCCTGGAGGCGGCGTTCCACGCGTTGCGCTTCGGCCTCCATCTGTCGCAAAGCCGCGCTCTGATTGGCGCTCTCGCGTTCGGCGAGGCGACGCTCTTCGCTTTTTGAATCCATTTGGCTCGTCAGGTCGGCGAGCGAGTGCGTGAGGGCAGCCGCCGCTGTGTCTACCTCGGCTAGCTCGGCCTGCACTTTCAAAAGGCGCCGTTCCGAATCTCGCAGTTCACGTTTCAACGCAAGCGGGCCCTCGGCACTGGGCTTGCCTCCGGTCACGGTCACATTGTGAAAGCACTCACCCGACGGCGCTAGAAAAAATGCATTCGGATTTTCAAGCGCAAGCGTGCGAGCCAGACCGGCGTCTGGGGCTACGTAGCCCTCCCGAAGCTTTGGGAGGATCACTTCAAGCGACGATCCGAAGCCGTCGAGTACGCGAACGCAATCCTTCAAACGCACGACGTTTTTGTGCCCGACCTGTTCGCCCGGCTGGGGCTCATAGCTACCGGAAGCGGCGCCCGCCGCAAAAGAAAATTTCGCCTGCGAATCATCGGGGTGCACAAGAAAAGTCGCGCGGCCATCGACGTCCGTTTTCAGCAGGCGCATCCCCTCCTGCGCTGCGTCCCAGCTTTTCACCACGATGTAGTTGAGCTCGTCGCGTAGAAACTCATCGACGACACTCTCGTATTGGCCACTTACTTCGAGGAAGTCGGCGAGAGTTCCTACCGGCTTCAAACCGCCGGCCAGCGAATTTTGCCGGAAAAGATTTCTCACCGTGTCGGTCGAATAGCTGTGCTCGCGGATCAACGCATCGAGCGAATTGCGGCGGCCGGTCAGGGTGGCGGACTCAGCCCGCAACTTGTCTGCACGCAGCTTGGTCTCCGACTCCCGCTCCCGCTGGGCAGCGATCTCGGATCGCAGGTGTTCAATCTCGGACTCAAGGCGGCCCAGCGTCTCGGTCACAGTTTCAAAATGCAGCGAGGCCTGTCCACGCTCCGAACCCAACGATTCGAGGTCGCGCCTGGCTGCGGCCATCTCGGTGGCGAGGCGTTCAGCGTCGCGTTCGAGGGAGGCAAGCGACTCCTCAGCCTGCGCGGCCTGGTTGCGAACCTGGCCAGCCTGTTGCAAGACCAGCATCGCGTGACGGCGAGAACTTTCAAGTTTTTGCTCAGCTACGCTGACTGCTTGCGCTGCTTCGCGAGAATGTCGTTGTTTCGCTAGCGCTTCGGCGCGAAAACTGGCTGCTTCAGCCGCGGCGGTCTCAAGAAAAGTGCGATGCGTCTCGCGCTCGGCTGTCAGGCTGGCAAGATGAAGCTTCGCTTGCTCGGCCTCCGTCGCCCCGGCTGCAATGCGGGCTGTCAGCTCAGCGATGCGCTCCACATTTGATCGCTGCCGAGACCCCGCTCGCTCTAGTTCCACAGCAGCGTTATTAGCGCGGGCCGAGGCTTCCTTCACCTCACCGTCGAGCTGGTAGCCTTGGGCGGTGCCGTCGGAATACTCCGCCTGCAGTATGTCGACGCGCTGGCTGCGGGCCTCAACGTCGGCGCTTAGAGTAGCGATTTCAGCGGTCAGCGCAGCCTGTTCGGCATCCATCTGGGCAATACGGCTGGCCAGCACCACGCGCAGCTTGACCCGCAATTCGTCGCGCAGCGCGGCGTAGCGCTCGGCCTTCGCGGCCTGACGTTTAAGGGATCCCATCTGGCGGGTGACTTCTTCGAAAATGTCATTGACGCGTTCCAGATTTTGCTTTGCCTGTTCGAGGCGGAGCTCGGCGAGTCGCTTCTTTGTCTTGAAGCGCGTGATACCAGCAGCCTCTTCGATGATCGAGCGCCGTTCGTAGGGCTTGGAACTGAGTAGCTGACCAATGCGCTCCTGGCCGATGATGGCGTAGGACTCGGGCCCCAGGCCCGTGCCCATGAAGATGTCCTGGATGTCGCGGAGCCGACAGAGCTTTCCGTTGAGGAGGTATTCGCTGTCGCCAGTACGAAAGAGCCGCCGGGTGACGACGATTTCGCCGTGCTGGGGAGTACGCTGAAATTTCCTTCTCCGGATTTTCAGCACTACGGCGTTTGCCCCTTCCGAATCGGCATCGGGTGACGTCTGAGGCGCGTTGCCACTCTTTCCGACCGATTCAACACCAGCGCTGCCCGCCTCCCCTTCAACCACAAGCCCGGGTTGCGTCTCAGCGATAATCTCTTCTACTTCAGCCGCCTTTTCCGCTCGAATCTGCTCCTCATCCCAGTCGGCCTCAAGCTCGTCTTCGACGGCGATTTCCGGTTCTGAAACCAAGGGTCCGCCGATATACGCCTCGGGGTCGATGAGGGTAATCGAGACCTCTGCCATGCCGAGGGACTTGCGCTCACGAGTGCCCGCAAAGATAACGTCCTCCATGCGCCCGCCACGCAGGCTCTTGGCGCTCTGCTCGCCGAGCACCCAGCTCACGCCGTCGAGGATGTTCGACTTTCCGCAACCGTTCGGCCCAACCACCACCGCGATCCCCTGGCCAGGGACCTGGACCTCGGTGCGGTCGCAGAACGACTTG
>DASWUZ010000113.1:0-6431 GCA_036401395.1 Acidisarcina sp. | reverse complement strand
GTGGTCTCAACTCCGTCTGATGTGTCCCTGCAGGATGCGCGCAAGGCGCTTGAGATGTTCCATCAGGTCAAGGTCGAAGTGCTCGGCATCGTCGAAAATATGAGCCACTTCACGTGCCCGCACTGCCACCACGAGATTGATATTTTTTCCAAAGGTGGAGCCGAGCGCACCGCCAGGCAGTACAAGATTCCATTCCTTGGATCAGTCGAGCTTGACCCGGGCATCCGTCAGGGTGGCGACACCGGGCTGCCCGTTGCACTGGGCGGCGCGGAGTCCGCCAGCGCAAAGCAGTTCTACGAGATAGCGCGCCAGGTTGTGACCCTGGCCAGGGAACAGTCCGCAAAGGCGGAGGACGTCTTCGAGATCAGCTGACGGAGACGGTGATGGATCAGGTCACGCCGATGCTCACTACGCTTCTCACACTACAGGAGCAGCAGCATCGTCCGAGCGCAGCCTGGCCAGGAAGTTCACAATCGATTGCAGCACCGTCTCGCCGCGCTGGTTGAGGACCGTGGTGCGTGAGCGAACAATGCCGTAACCCGGCCGGGTGGCGGAGCGGCGGACGTGCAGTATCTCCGAATGGGTCCGAAGGCTGTCGTCAGGGCGTACCGGCTTGGTCCAGCGCATCTCCTCAACGCCTGCTCCGATCATGCCTCCCGCGACCTTGATGGAATCGACGCGCAGGCGCATCGCAATCGCAGCTGTCAGCCAGCCGGAGGATGTCAGTCCGCTGAAGAAGGAGCTACGTCCGGCCGCCTCGTCGATGTGAAACGGCTGAGGGTCGTAGAGCTTTCCGAAGCTGATGATCTCCTCTGCTTTCACCCGGTAGCTGGTGGCGGAATCGAAAGTCTGACCCGGATAAAAATCCTCGAAATAAAGTTCCTGCGACATGTTCCTCCTAGTGGTCGAGTGCCACTGCTTATAGATGCGGCCCGGTACAATCGGACTTCTTTTTGACCATAAGCCGGTTGGCGGCGAATACACAACTGTCCTGAGTGAGATCGCCGCCGGTTCATCACAGAGTTGTGCAGCGCGATCTGTTTCGAGCTGAGGTAAAGCTAAAGTAATCCAGCTAATTGGAGATCGCCCACCGCAGCAAATGTGAACAGGTGAAGAATGGGGGCTGAGCAAGCATGCTCAAATTTTCGATCATGATTCCTCTCCATGCGCAAGGTGTCGAAAGAGCAATCCAGGTTGGCACATGGATTGTTCTCCGCCAGTCGAAAAGACCATTCCGCTGAGATATACTTCACCTAACACCTTTTCAAAATCGGACGCCTGCCAATGCCTGCACCCCGGTGGCGCTTTCATGGCGAGTTTGCCACGCTTTCGCTCGCTGGGAATTGCGAAACGCAATAGTCTTCCGACCTGCGCAGACGAGCTGATTTGCGTTGTGAAGTTTCCGCTCGAAGATTCCAGCAGCGCGAAAAAAGACCACCTGGGACAACGCAAGCGAGTATCAGCAGAAAGAGTCTTGACGCTGTTCAGCTAACCTGAAACCAAGCTTGACTGGAGATTCTGCCTGACATCACTGGACATCAAATCCGAACCCACGCCCACCTCGGATGCGCCTTTGGCAGCCGACGCGATGCCAATTCCGCCTGGGTACGATCAAAAGAAGCTCCAGAAAACCGCCATGCACGCCACATTCTGGACGGTGGTCGCCTATGGGTCATCCCAGGCACTGCGTCTGGTCAACAGCCTGGTCGTGACCCGGCTGCTCATGCCCGAGTACCTCGGCCTGATGACCCTGATCTCCACCCTCGTCATGGGCATGAATTTCCTCTCCGACGTAGGACTGCTCCCCAGCGTCATCAACTCCCCGCGCGGCGACGACCCGGTCTTCTTGAATACTGCGTGGTCGGTGCAGATTATTCGCGGCCTGGTCCTCTGGGCCGGCGCGGTAACGCTCGCCTACCCGCTCTCTCTGTTTTACAACCACGATCACCGGATTGTGCAGCTGCTGCCGGTGCTTGGAATATCCCTGATCATCAACGGCTTCGCCAGTACGAACACGTTTACGGCGACCCGCAATATCGGGGTCCGCAGCATGTTGATGCTCGATCTGACCGCCCAGATCTTCGGTATGGTCGTGGTCATTCTATGGGCAAGATTCTTTCCCAGCGTATGGGCGCTCATCGGCGGCACGCTCGCAACCAACCTGGCGCGGACCAGCCTGAGTCACGTTCGCTCTTTTCTTCCCGGCATTCGCAACTGGCCCGCCTGGGACAAGAGTTCCTTGAACAGCCTTGTCCACTTCGGTAAGTGGATCATGCTGGGCACCGCTTTCTACTTCTTCGCCACTCAGGCCGACCGTCTCATCCTGGGGCGGCTGGTCAGCTTCAGCATCCTGGCCGTCTACAACATTGCGTTCATGTATGCCGATATTCCGCGCCAGGTCATCCTGCAATTCAGTTACCGCGTGGGTTTCCCGTTCGTTGCAAAGATGGCCCATCAGCCGCTGCCGGAGTTCCGGAAGAACGTGTTGAAATACAGGTTCCTGGTCCTGTGTGCCGGAGGATTCATCCTGAGCGTTGTGGTCAATGCGGGTGGCCCTGTAGTTACGAGGCTCTATGACCAGCGTTACCACGAGGCTTACTGGATGGTGCCCATCCTAGCTCTCGGCTTATGGCATACGCTGATGTACAGCACCACCAGCGATATCTTGTTTACGCTGGGTAAGCCTCACTACAACGCGATTGGCACGGGGCTTTACTGTGCTGCCATGTTTATCGGGTTGCCGCTGGGCTTTCACTTCTTCGGCATGAAGGGCGCGGTGATAAGCGTCGCCGCCGGGGACCTCCCCATCTACTTCGTGCTTGAAACCGGAGTAGCTCGCGAGAAGATCAGCGTGTGGCGGCAGGACGCTCTGGCGACTGCGGTCTTTGTAGCGTTTGTAGCTGCCGGATTCGGATTGAAACGCCTGATATTTTAGCTTTTCAACTCTTCAGAAGCGGCAGCGATTTTCTCTACGGTGGTGGCTCAGTTTGAAACTGAGCCACTACCTTCTCTACTGAACGTGTCCTCGTTCGCCGCTCATAAATACGGTCATCGAAAAAGGCGGCAGTACGAAGACTGTCTGTCCCGCCCTGACGTCCTTCTCTTCCCGGGTCGCAGTCTTCACGTTCTCGGCAAACTCGTTGCCGTCTGTAATTCGGCCTGATGTGAGCGTCTTCACCGTCACCATGCCGGCGGGCGCGTGCTTTCCCGCGATGGTGAGCGATCGTGGCGTCGCACGGCTCAGGTTGAAAATGATGACTGCGTCGCGTTTGCCATCCGTAAAGGCGAATGGCTGCAATTCATGCGCGCCTGCCAACTGCACTTTGCTGTTGGTGCTCGGTGGCTGGTCCCATGTTGGATCAAAACCAGTGATATTCGTCGCCAGCATGGTTGGGTAGATAGCTTGATTGGCCATCTCCTGCGCGAGGAACGATGGCCGCACCCGGTTGGTTGCACCTCCCATGTCCACCACAACACCCCACACGGGAGAGTTCTCTTTAGTGTCGTGGGTCTTGCTATTTCGAAACCCCGCACGGTAACCAGTCAACTGAAAGGTGTTCTGCACCAGTATTCCGTCATCCCGCAACATCAGCAGCATATGATCTATGGCTGCTATCCCCGCGCCTACTGATGGAATGGCTGCATCGACGCTCGCCTGCGGAACACTCCCTGCCTCCGTACCGATACTCGTCTCGTAGACGGCCAAACTAGCAGGCGGCTTCGCGTTCGCAGCCGCATCTGCCTGAAGACGCACCAGCCCCTTCGGCGTCGAGTCCATCATTTCAGGCTCTGCGAACATAGGCCCAAAGACGCTTTCAATCGAGCTGTCATCATTGAAGGGGCTGAAAAGATAGGGCGCGATGTCGACTGAGTCCACCCCCGAACTGCTGCTAAGTTCTTTGCCGGTGCGCCACGGATTGACCGCTTGTGAATCAAGGATGAGGTCGAATGATTTCGCTGCAAACCAGGGCGAGGACCGTATCATGCTGAACACATCGGCCGCCCGGCGGCCATAAAGCGCCGGATCGTAAATCGCGGAACCCTGATTACCTACGTTCCATGCCTCGTTGCCATATTCGAGGTGGATCGTGGAGAAGACTTTTGTCCACGGCACAGGATGCCCCAGCGCGGCCCGCTTTGCGCCGTATTTTGTCGTGACGGGACCGCCAAGATATTCCATCAACGCCTTGACTTCATCTGGGCTCATGCCCATCTGCATGCTGTACCAGGGCTCGGCTCCGACCTTCTCGCAAAGTACGAGAAAGTCATGCAGTCCTATGGGCATGTCGCTGGTATCGATCGCCCACTTGGAATAACCGGTGCGCTTGCGCGCGCCCTCCACCGCAAGCATGTTGTAGATGCTGCTCCCGTAATTCTGCCCACTGTCCATATACCTCAGCACGCCGGGATGCAGGCGCTGAAGCGTATCCACCACCTCGGTCCGAAAGGCGGTCCCGTTGGGCTCAGTCGCTACCAGACTTACGTCGTCCAGCAGCACCTCGGCTCCAGAGGCGCCGAAGGAAAGGGAAGCGGTACCAAAAGCGTCGGGCGCTTCCTCCGCGGTGAAGGTAAAACTGTAATCGCGCCAACCCCCGTCGAGCGTTACCGACTTCATGAAGAGAGGGGGTGGCTTGAAGGGCGATATCCGCAGCAGGCGAATGGACAATTTTCGATTGCCCGAAATCCCCTTCGCTTTGAAGCTGATCGTGTATTGACCGCGCATATGCACAAACGACTGTACCGGGGCCGAATCGAAATACTGCCCCACATTCGCGCCCTCACCCGACCCGGATGCCGAAAGGCGGACGGCTTGCGTGCCTGCGGTGGAAGGGGAGAGGTCCGTTGTCTCCGTCGAAACTGTTCCTCCACCTGACCCGGAAGTGGCCCAGCCGCCGGGAAGAGTAGGGCTACGCTGTTTTCGCACGACCAGATAGTCGCTGACAGCGGGTGTCCTGGCACCCGCTGCAAACTGGATCGTTACTCCCGACTTACCAACCGGGTCCGGCGCGGTGCTGTGAATGATTGCTCCAGTCTGCCCCTTGGCCGCTCCAAGGATGAATTCATAAGTCCCACCGTCGAGGAAGCCCGCTGGCCACCGCCCGTTGGGGTAGTAGTCCGTGCACGAGGTGGCCGTTACCTGGGTGCACTGTAGCAATGTTTGCCACTCTTCGCCTTCGAAGCCGGGGTTTCTGCTTACAAGGTTTCTCTCGATCTGACTTGACCCGTAAAAGGTCTGTCCACCTAGATTTATTCCCAGTTTTTTCACATGTTCATGAATCGCGGCGTCATTCACGTGAAGTACTGTAGGCTCCTGACTTGTCAGCGGGTGGCTTGCAGTCAACAGTGTCGCGAAGGTAATCCATCGAAATTTACGCATGATGAGGGCCACCGGTAAGAGCAGCAGGAGAAATATCCTAACCTTGCGCGAGCTATGCAGACGAGTCTCCAACTACCCTCCGTTACTTATGGACGTCGCTGGACCCAAGCCAATTCGAGCGAATGTCTGAGCGAGTTCTAAGAGTGTAGCGCATAGCCTCTAAGCGAAGATGCCTCGAAGGTGACCACCTTTGAAGCAGGATGAATCAGTGATGGGAGCGCGGACAGAGGATTACATTAGTTTGAATCCACACCGGCCGGGGGAGTCGTTTCTGCGATAGCCACCGATAAGGTCGAGGTGGCAAGGCAAATGGAAGTGAGCTTCCTTTCGCCACAGACTCCATTGGGCTTGGTCAACGCAGCGGCTTGGCTATAGACATATTGCCGCTTAATTTCAAAGTCTTCAGGCCGGTTTGTAGTGAATTTAGGCTTTGTAATTTGGGGTGTTTTTGTTGTTGGTGGAGGATATAATGGGTGGCGACTGTCCTGACATTTTTCTGAGGTATACATGAACCGGACACCTTGCTTGAAAGGCCTGGGCTTGCGGTTGCGTTCTCGGGTGTTTTTGTTGTCTTCTGCGGGTTCTTTGTTGTCTTCTGCGGGTTCTTTGTTGTTTTCCGTGGGCTCCCGGGGGTCTTCCGGGCCGTCTTCCGGGTCGTTTTCCCTGCCGTTTCCGGGGTGGTCTGGGGAGTTTTCGCCTGCCGGGCCTGCGGCCCGTCCGGTGGCTCTGCGTCGCGCGGCCTTTGGGGCGCCGGTGTTGGGTCCGGTGGCGCTTGCGGGCGGGGCGGTTTTTGCGGCGGTGTTGTTTTGCGGAGCTTCGAGCGCGGGGGCGCAGGCCTCGCCCTCGCAGACCCCTCTGGTACCCGGCTCCGGTGGTTCGTCTTCCTCGCCCTCCTCCTCCGCTTCGTCCTCGCCCATCAATGACTATCCCGACCTTCAGCATCGCGGGGTGGACATCGAGAGCTCGCAGCCCGGCGCCCATGAGCAGTATCTGCTGGGCGGGGGAGACGAGATCGTGGTGACGGTGCTGGGGCGGCCGGAGCTTTCGGGGACGC
>DASWUZ010000112.1:0-2790 GCA_036401395.1 Acidisarcina sp. | reverse complement strand
CTTTCCTTGATTCTCAGGCTGCATGGACTCAGGCTGATGGCTATGATTTAGACGACAGCGGTCGTGGCCCAATTGTCGACGCGCTGGAGTATTCTTACAGGGATGAGCCACAGGCTCAGACCAGAGGGCTTGCAGCCCGTTCGCAAGCCAGCACCCGCCACTCAGTTTTGAAGAGAAAAGAGGATTACCGCAAGATGTGGAAACCCAATCAGCCCGGCAGCTCATCCCAGACCCCCAGCTCGGAGCCAGTACGTCCGGCGGCAACTCCCACCCCCAGCTTTGAAACCACTGCACCCCGCACCGCGCCCACGACAGCGGCGGCTGCAAATACCGAGCAGGCCACCATCGGCAAGAGCCTTGTTGTTAAGGGCGAGGTCACCGGTTCGGAATCGCTTTACGTCGACGGCAAGGTGGATGGCACGATCAACCTGCCCGGAAACCGCGTCACCGTTGGGCGTAACGGACAGGTTTCCGCAAACATCACAGCGCGCGAAGTTGTGGTGCTCGGCAAGGTGCGGGGCAATATCAATGCCAGCGACAGGCTCGACATTCGCAGCGAAGGATCGCTTACCGGCGACGTGATCGCTCAGCGGATCAGCATAGAAGATGGCGCCTTCTTCAAGGGCGGCATCGATATTCGCAAGCCCGGGCAGGTAAAGGAAGGCGAGCCTAAGGTGGTGAATTCGGTCAGTTCTCACGGCGGGAGCTCTGCTCCCATGAACTCCGTCGCAAACGAGCCTGCCAAGGCCGTCACCGTGTAACTGCAATCCAATATAGGAAGGACGGCCCTCTGCTGCGAAATGATTCGCCAGGGGGCCTTTCTTTTGTGCCCGGCGCTACGCTTGCACACTCGCATCCGGCCTGGTCGTCTGGAAGGTCTAAGTTCTGAACCGTGCCAGCAATTGTTGTGGCAGGGACGAGCGGCTCAGACGCAGTACGGCGACGACAATCAGTAGCCAGACGGCGGTGCCCGCGGCGATCAGCAACACGTCTCCCCATCTGCCGTCAGGTGCCATGAAGTGCCGAAGTAAGTAGATCCCTCCGAGGGCCAGAACTGCGGCCAGAGCTGAACGAGCTAGTTCGACGTATTCGAGGCCCAGTAACGCAACCATGCGTCGGCGTTCGAGCATGACAGCCAAGGCGAGGGTCTGTACCCCGATGCCGATGTCAGAGGCGATCGCCAGGCCGGTGGCCCCGTGAATGCGGTAGAGGCCCCCGTATATCGGCAGCGAAACGAGGACAACGATCGTTCCAGCAATCATCGGCGCGAGGGTATTTCCCGCCGCGTAGAAGGCGCGGGCATAGATTGCCTGAGCGGACCAGAAGCACAAGGCGATAGAAAATATTCCGAAGTAGACGGCCATGGTGCCCGCATCTGCGCGGTGAAACGAGCCGCCGCGAAAGAGCAGGTCAACCGCCGGAAAGGCGAGCCCGATCATCCAAGCGGAGGCCAGCAGCGAGAAGGCAAGAATGCGGGAGACGGACGCATTAACCGCGGCTGAAAAAGGACCAAGATCGCCCGCCGCGTTGCTCTTGCCGAAAAGAGTAGCGAGGAACGGCAACGAAGCCGCGCCGGCAGCCTGTCCCAGCGCGACCGGCGCGGTGAATAGCATCTTCGCATAAACCAGCGCTGAAATTGCGCCCGTGTCCTTCGACGCGAAGTGGTTCATGATCCAGCCGTCGAAAGAGACCAGCGAGACGCCGAGCATCAGCGGAATTGAGAGTCTTACCCATTCGCGGAAGCCCGGATTAGCAATGTCAAAGGCCGGGCGATACCGCGCCCCGGTTCGATATGCAACGACCGCATTCAGAGCAAAAGGTCCAAGCATCGCGCCCGCTAGCGTCCCAAGCGCCAGTGAAGAGACGCCCATCATTTTCCCCAGGATTACTCCGCCAAAAATAGTGCCGAGGTTATAGACGAGTGGGGTAATCGCCTGCATGGCGAACTGCTTCTGCACCAGCAGCACTGCGCTAAAGACTCCACCAGCAAGAAAGAAAAGCTGCGCCGGCAGCAGAATGCGCGTCAAGTGCACGCAAAGCGCCGCCGTGTCCGGATGACCGTCGAAGCCAATCAGCAGATGCACAAAGACGGGCGCAAAGATCTCCGCCATCAGGATCGCGACGCTCAAAACGCAGCCCATGATCGTCAGTATCACCGACATCGCGCGTTCTCCTTCAGCCTCTTGCCCGGAGTCGCGGTACCGACTAAGCATGGTCACGAGGGTGATTGAGGCCGCGCCCCCGATCAGGAAATAAGAAATCATGTCGGGCAATTGAAAGGCGGCATTGAAAGCATCTGCCGCGGCGCTGCGCCCAAGCAGGTAGGCGATATATTTGACCCGAACCAGCCCGATCACGCGCGAAAGCATCGCCGAGGCCATCAATAACAGGGTCGCGGAAAATGCAGTATGCCGATGTGACGGCCGTACTAGCGCGAGCGCCCGCTGCCACGCGGGGCGATGGGGTGAGGCTTCGGGAACTTCGCCCATGAGTAGGCTGATTCTACTAGGTGCGGAGTTACTGACCTACCGTCGGATGCGAATGGCCTAATCACGACCGGATCGCCGAAGAGAAACGCAAGGATCGTCGTTTCGGAATGGGCCCTCCGAAAATGGGACTCACCGCACGGTCTTCCCAATACCGATCTCTTTTGACCATGTTGCGGACTGCCGGTCTATTAATCGATGACTCGTCGTACTATCGTTGAACCATGCAGAAACGTCCTGGAGCGGCTCTGAAATACGACCAAAGCCGCGCCTGATGGACGCGGGTGTGGCCCGTCTGCGCGAG
>DASWUZ010000111.1:0-3057 GCA_036401395.1 Acidisarcina sp. | reverse complement strand
ACTTGCCGCGCCACTGCTGCTTATTGTCGGAGCTAACCGCCCGATGAGCTGGACGAGGTTCGCATACCCTTCGGCCAGCGCAAGGCAGGCGTCGCGCGCCTTCGCGAAGAGCCGCTCTAGTACTACAGTTGCGTTTTGTGAGCTCGATAGTGGGCTTCAGCCGCAGCGAACTGATGGCGCTGTCGCCAGGCGGACCATGCCAGGACGAAGGGCGAGCGCAGGGGGGATCGTAACAACAGCTTGGCGATGAGGCCTTGGATTTCTGGCACACTGGGCAAGCCGAGGCGGATGGCGGTCACGCGGTGAGTGGCGGACTCGTTCTGTTCGGTTTACCGAACGCGGCACGGCGAAGCGAGGCCTGCAACCTGGCCAGAAACGCGGCGGCCGCCATGCACAACGTCATATGGCGGTGCCAGCCATGCCAGGATCTGGCTTCGCAGTGATCCAGGCCAAGCTCCTCCTTGGCGCGCTGGAAACACTCTTCGATTGTCCATCGCAGACCGGCCGCGCCGGCCAGTTCCGCCAGTGTCGTTCCGGTGCGCGTGAAGACCAGGTAGTAGGCGCGCTCTGAGGCATCGCGCCGGCTGCGGCGGACCAGCAGCCAGCGTTCGAAGCCGGTGTCAGCCGTCCACGGCAGCGCGATCCGCGCCCAGTCATACAGTCGTGGACCTTTCGATCCCTCACCGGCGGCGTGCGCCGCCCAGGCCTCGGGCGGCAACGCATCGGCCAGCGTCCGGGGATCGGTCTGCTCCAGGCCCTCGTGCGTCAGCAGGCGCAGCGTGTGGTTGGATCGGGTGGCCAGCACATAGGGCTGCTGGCGCGCCTCCAGCATGCGGCGGATGCGGGAGTCTGCGCCGTAGAGTGCATCGGCCAGAACGAACGCACAGGGTGCGCCAGCATCGAGCGCGGCGGCGATCATCTCAGCGGCGATCGCGGGTTTGGTCTGAAAGGCGACGGTCTCGGGCACGGCTGCAGCCCGCCGGCGCGCCGCATCGTTCGCCCATGCTTCTGGCAAATAAAGGCGCCGATCGATCAGCGTCTGGCCAAACCGGCTGGCGTAGGCGACGAAGACGCCGACCTGGCAGTTCTCCACCCGCCCCGCGGTGCCGGAATACTGCCGCGCGACACCGACCGAGTGCATGCCCTTCTTCAAGAAGCCGGTCTCGTCCACCACCAGAACGCCGCCGGCATCTTCCAGCGTGGCCAGCACCTCCGATCGCACCAGGTCACGCAGCCTGTCTGCCTGCCAGGCACTGCGTCCGAGCAGCGATTGCAGCCGATAAGGTCGCTCCAGCCCGGCTTGTTCAGCCAGTTGCCAGCCGGTCTTGCGGGCCACGCCCGACAGCAGGCCGTCGATGAAGGCGCTGGCCGAGCGCCGTAACTCAGCCCGGCCAAACGCCGAACTTAACTGCGACTTGAAGGCGGCAAGTTCCTCTTCCCAGGCCAACAGCGAACCGGACCATGGTGCAACCAGCATTCTCTGACACTCCCGAATCGACGGGATCCAGAGAATCGAAGTTTGGCATAAAACGCAACTGTAGTACTAGGGCGTGTCTGCAAACGTCTACAATTTCACGGTTGATGATCCTATCTGGGTGGCATGAGACGAGGCGAGTTGACGGACGAGCAGTGGCGGCGGCTGGAACCGCTGTTGCCACCCGAGAAGCCGCGAACGGGGCGGCCCAATGAGGACCACCGGCGGATCCTGAACGGCATTTTATGGATCCACCGCACGGGGGCACCGTGGCGTGATCTGCCGGAACGATACGGCCCAGTCGGCACGGTGTCGAGCCGGTTCTACCGCTGGCGAGCGGGCGGGATTTGGCAACGCGTGCTATCGGGCTTGCAGGCCGAGGCCGACGAGCGGGGTGAGGTCGACTGGGACCTCCATTTTGTGGATGCCAGCATCATTCGCGCACATCAACACGCCGCCGGCGCTCGCCGAGACGGCGCCATCGGGGGGTGAGGCGCAGGCGCGCGAGGCTTTAGGCCGCAGCCAAGGCGGGTTTTCAACCAAGGTGCATCTGCGTGCGGAAGGCAACGGACGGCCGATCACGGTTGTGCTGACCGGTGGCGAGCGGCATGAGCAGATCGCTCTGGAAGCGGTGCTGGACCAAGGGGCAATCCGCCGTCAGGGTCGCGGCCGCCCGCGTCTGCGACCACGTCGGCTGGCCGGGGACAAGGGCTACAGCAGCCCGACAGCACGTGCTCGGCTGCGCCGTCGCCACATCCGCCCAATTATCCCGAGCCGGAAGGATCAGCGGTGCCAGCCCGGCTTCGACCGTGACGCCTACCGCCAGCGCAACAAAATCGAACGTCTGTTCAACCGCCTCAAGCAGGCCCGGCGCATCGCCACCCGCTACGAGAAACGTGGCGTCAACTACCTGGCCATGATCCACATCGGCATGATCCTGCTGTGGCTATGACGATCTTTGCAGACACGCCCTAGCATCGCTCATCGCAGACGCTTGAGAACCGTGGCACGTTTTGGGTAGCCGCCCCGCACGGCGAATCGCTGCTGCCTTCTCGCACTTTCGGCGCTTAGACGTCAGTCGCTCCAACTCGTCGCGCGGCATCCACATAAGGAAGCGAGCTTCATCTTGCATGACTCTCCTGTTCGGATCGGACCCATCAGCCTCCAGCATTTTGAGGTCCCACCTTCCATTCGATTTGGAGGTCGCCATAGACTTGCAGTCCACAACCTTTCGGGTGGTCGAAGACTTGTCGAGCGGCTAGGGCCGGACGATGGGGAAATAGAGTTCCGGGGTATATTCTCGGGACCGAACGCGGAAGCCCGGGTAAAAGAATTCGACAACCTGCGCCTGTCGGGGGAGATCGTATGGCTGACCTGGGAGTTATTCCGACGCCGGGTGGTGGTGAAAAGCTTTGTTGTCGATTATCACAGCCCGTGGTGGATCCCCTATCGGGTGAGTTGCGTCGTTACCCATCAAGCTGGTGTCGGCACGGCGCTAGCCTCAACGTCATTTGCTTTGGTATCAACAGATCTTGCTAGCGCTCTATCGGCAGCTAGCGGTTCAGGGTTATCTCTTGCCTCGC
>DASWUZ010000110.1:0-4241 GCA_036401395.1 Acidisarcina sp. | reverse complement strand
CTCAGCACCACGGCGAGAAAAATCATTGCCGATCCCAAAAACATCATCCTTGTGTCGGCGGCTTCCGCGTGGGAGATCTCGATCAAGGTGAAGAGGGGGAAACTGCCTCTGGCGGAAGCATTTGAAAGAGATTTTATCCAGACAACGGAAGTGGCAGGCTACACGCTGCTGCCAATTACAGTGGAGAATGCATTACGAGCGGGGCGGCTGGCGGGTGCTCACCGCGATCCTTTTGACCGCCTAATCGCGGCGCAGGCGTTGGCTGACGATGTTCCCATCATTAGCCTTGATTTGAAGCTGGATGCGTTTGGAGTGCGCCGCATCTGGTGAGACTGGCCAACTCAAGGAACTAGAGCGGCCGGTACGTGGACCCCATTTCGGCGAGGATAGCTTGAACGGCGCCGGCGGGGTCCGGGGCCTGGGTGATGGGGCGGCCCACGACGAGGTAGTCCGCTCCGTCGGAGATGGCTTGCGCTGGAGTAGCTACTCGCTTCTGGTCGCCTACCGCCGCGCCCGACGGCCGTATCCCAGGTGTGACAATGAGCGGCGTCCGGAGATGCGTCCGCATTTCGCGGACTTCCTCCGGACTTGCCACGAGCCCGGTTATGCCGGATTCCTCCGCCATTTTGGCCAGCAAGATCGCTTCATTGGCAGGAGACTCCTCGATGCAGATGGACCGGAGCTGCATCGCGTCCATGCTGGTGAGAACAGTGACCGCAAGCAGACGCGGGGAGTGGGGCATGGAGTTTGCTGACTCAAGGGCGGCTGCAAGCATGGCCGGGCCGCCGAGCGCGTGGATGGTCAACAAGTCTGCGCCGAGAGTTGAGGCCACGCGGACTGCTCCGGCGACGGTGTTCGGAATGTCGTGGAGCTTCAGGTCGAGGAAGACGGAGTAGCCGCGATCTTTCAGGGTAGAAATGATGCTGTTTCCGGCGGCAAGGTAGAGTTCCAGTCCGACTTTGAACCAGCGACAGGAGCCCTCGAGACGATCGATGAGGGCGAGCGCTTCGGTGGCGGAGGGAAAGTCGAGGGCGACGATCAGAGCGTCGGACGCCTGCCGATCGGAGGGCCGAGGCGGCGATTGTTGGCTGACTTGAGGTTTTGGGCCTTGGTGTTTGGAACCTGAAGACCCCGGCTCCCCCGCTCCGGCGGAGTCTGGTGGAGCGGGGGCAACGGGATAGGCTCTCGTCATGCTCTTGACTAGAGTATAGATCAGGCTGGGTGAAAGTTAGTCCGACGCTATCTCCTCGGTCCCACTCATTGGAAGAAATGCGTTCCAATGAATGGGGCACCCTGCCGACGTAGTGCCTCAGGCCTCCTATGCCTAAACTACTAGCGGAGTTGAAGCGCCGGCAGCACGGGCCATTGGATCTGAGCGACTGTGGTGACCTCTGCGGAGCGGTTCATCACGTCGAGGCGAACGGGAGCTGTGCCCCGGGCACTCATGCCCAGGAAGTCGGCGGCGGCAAGGGACAAGTCTACAACCCGGTTCTCGGGAACGGGCCCGCGGTCATTCACCCTGACAACGACGCTTCGATGGTTCAGCAGATTCGTGACCTTGAGCAGCGTGCCAAGGGGCAGACTGCGGTGGGCGCAGGTCATCAGGTTCATGTCGTAATTTTCACCGCTTGCGGTCTGACGGCCTTGAAAGTACTTGCCGTACCAGGACGCGCGGCCGATTTGATACCAGTGGTGCTGGTTCTTATTGGAGGTGGAGGCTGATTGCGCACTCCCGGTGCCGGAGACGCAAGTCCCTGCGGTGAGGGCGATTCCTGCAATAACTGATAGGCGAATGGAACGGCGAATTGTGATTGCGATAGGTGACATAGTCCTCCTACTAAAATTGTAAGGAGGCTGGCCACCTAAGTCAAACGATCTTAAGCGTTTATTCACTGGCTATGGGTTGCAAATCGAAGCCTGATTATGCTAGGAAAAATCCGGTTATAAGCACGCCGTCGTGGGGCGCGATAGATCGATTTGTAGGGTCAAGTTCTGCCGTCTGGCCGGTTGAGCGGCCGCCCGCGTCTCATGAAGAATTGGAGCTTCTCACCCGCGACGCCCAATATCGAACTTCTGGCAGCATCAAGTCTTATCGCGCGGCGCGGACGGGCTTTTTCTGGCGCGGCGAGACCGGGGTCGCCTCGGGGTGGGTCATGGAGGCGTCGGACTGCTGGTCCATCCACTCGTCGAGGCGGGACTTTTTGAAGCGCCAGCGGTTGCCGAGTTTGAATGCCGGAACGCCGCCTTCGGATGCGTATTTGTACAGCGTGTCGGAGCTGATGCCGAGGTAATCGGACGCCTGGCGGATGTCCATTACTTCGCGCACCATCTGGTGTGCGGCTTGCGGGGCCGGTTTCGGAGCGGCTTTCAGGGCAAGCGCTGACTGCGGCGCAGGGGTGGGCTTCAGGGCAGCGGAGGTTCTCATGAGGTCCTCTCTTCTGAGTACTATGAGCAAATCAGGTGCGGAGTCGCTGGCAACCGGGCTTCCCGAGCAAGAAAGGTCCGGCTCAGTGCTTATATCCTGTTTGGCGGGCTGATTCAAGGAATTACCGCGATGGATACGCTGGGTCCGGGTTTTTACGGCTGCAACGTGAGGACGCAATATCGGATGTTGATGAGCCGTAAGCCCACCGGACTCTAGCCGCTGTAGTCGTTCGGCGTTCTGGGGCCATGGGTTGGGCCGGTAACGAACTTGGTTCCGGCCAGACACGCCTGTCGGTTGGACGGTTGCGACCCGCGTCGTACACCCACCAGACTCGATGTCACCGAACCTAATGCGGCAGGGCCAGTTCGAGGGCGACGATTTCGAGTTCGAGGCCTCCGAAGTCAGGGTGCTCGTTTTCGCGAAGCCGATAGGCTATGTCGACGAGGCTGCCTTCGGCAATGCCCATCGCTTTGATGCGGTCAGCCCAATGCCAGCCGAGAGCGGTGAAACTGCTTGATGGCGGGGGGGCATATTCCTGCGTCGGCGATTGCGGCGGTTCAGGCCTGAATGCCGTCAGGACGACCTTGATGTGGCGTTCTTTAATGACGCGGGGCGGGGTGGCGACGCGCACGCGGCGGGCCACGAAGATTGGCTCTTCGTTGCCCATCCCCATTGGCTCCATGCGTCGCAGCACGGCATAGAACTCAGGGGTAATCTCGTCGAAAGACAATTCGGCGTGGCACTCCAGCGGCCGCTCAAGACATTCGGCGTCAAGGTGGGCGGCGGCGTAGGTGGCGATTCGGGCGCGGAGTTCAGGGACCAGTGCTGTGGGCAGCGAGAAGCCCACGGCGTGCGCGTGGCCTCCATAGCGCGAGAAAAGATCGCGGCAGCTTTCGATCGCGTCGAGCAGATGGAAGCCGGGGACAGAGCGGCCCGAGCCATGCGACTGGCCCGCGCTCCCGCTTGCGCTGCGGCCATTCGCGCTCTTGCCGTTTGCCGAAGTTCCAATGGCGAGCGTCCCGTCGGCGGGTATTTTGTCCGCCGTGCTTCCGTTCGAGGCGCCTCCGTTCCTCGCGGCAATTTCGGCCTGGGTCTCATTGGAGATGACGAGAGCGGGCCGGTTAGTCCGCTCGACGACACGCGACGCGAGGATGCCGATGATGCCGCGGTGCCACCCATCGCCATCGAGCACGATGACGCGGGCTGCGCGCAATCTTTCGCCTCCAACGGGGTCGGCGAGTTGGTCCTCGATTTGCTTTAGGATGGCGGCCTCTTCGGTGCGGCGATCGGTGTTGAGGCGGTCGAGCTTCTCGGCAAGTTCGCAGGCGCGCGGCGCATCTTTGGTTGTGAAAAGCTCGACGACTTCGGAGGCGATATCCATACGTCCCGCCGCGTTGATCCGCGGCGCGATGCGGAAGGCAATGTCGGTCGAGGTGAGGCGGCGTTTGGCTGGGTCGAGCTTGACCAATTCAAAAAGCGCGCGCAGGCCGGGATGCGCGGGGCGTCGTAGCTGCTCCATGCCGATGGAGGCGAAGACCCGGTTTTCGCCGAGCAGGGGGACCGCGTCGGCGATAGTTGCGATGGCGAGCATCTTGAGGAACGACGGCAGGATCTTGGTGCGCGCCCGCACCGTTCCGTTGGCGGCGTCGTGCGCCTCAAGCAGCGCCTGGGCCAGCTTGAATGCGACTCCCGCGCCACAGATGTGCTTGCAGGCGTAGCTGCAACCGGGCTGGTTAGGATTGAGCACAGCGAGCGCGCGGGGCACGGTTCCAGCCTCTGTCAAGTGGTGGTCGGTGACGATCAGGTCGAGGCCCAG
>DASWUZ010000109.1:0-2008 GCA_036401395.1 Acidisarcina sp. | reverse complement strand
GGCGTTCAACACCATCGGAATGAGGACGATCATGTTGCCGAGGAAGATGGTGAAGACCGCCTGCTTCCAGTTCATGCCGCCAGCGATCAGCGACGAGGCGAGCATGTAAGTGGTGATCTCCATCGACATGGAGAACCATAGAGCGATGTAGTTATAGGTGCTCCATGTGCGCTGGGCTGGCGTGGTTGGCGCCAGGTCGGCGTTGTAGAGGCGCGTGTCTGCTCCCGAGATCAGTTCGCCCGCTGAGGCTGTTGGAGTCAGCATCAGGCAAAGCCTCCGGCGTTGGCTTGGCGCTTGAGGAAGCGGCCGCGCCCCACTTCGCCTATCCACTTGCCATCTTTGACGATGAGGTCGCCGCGCGAGTAGACATGCTTTGCGTTACCGCGCACAGTCCATCCCTCAAACATGGAGTAGTCGGTGGCCATGGACTGAGTGGCAGCGGAGATCGTGTAGTTCGCGTTGGGATCCCAGAGGAGAATGTCGGCGTCCTTGCCCGGAGCGATGACGCCTTTCTGCGGCATGCCGAAGATGCGCGCGGGCGCTGTGGCGCATAACTCGACAAACTTTTGTGGCGTGAGGCGGCCGCTATTCACGCCGAAGTGCCACAGAATTTGTAATCGGTTTTCGATGCCGGGGCCGCCATTTGGAATTTTGGTAAAGTCGTGCCGACCGAGGAATTTTTGATCGGCGAATCGGAAGGGGCAGTGGTCTGTCGAGACTACGGCGAGGGAGGCGTCCGAGAGGGCGTGCCACAGCGGGTCGTGATTTTTCTTTTCGCGGAGCGGAGGCGTGAAAACATACTTCGCCTCGTCCCAGCTTTTGCCCGGCATCTGCTCCTCCATGGAGAGAACGAGGTATTGAATGCAGGTTTCTGCAAGCGCGCGCAGACCGCGTTGCTGGGCGTGGTGCAGTTCGCGCAAGGAATCTTCATTTGAAAGATGCACGATGTAGACGGCTGCACGGGCCATGTGCGCGATGGCGATGGCCCGGTGAGTCGCCTCGGCCTCAGCCTCGGTCGATCGGCTTAGTGCGTGATAATGCGGGGCGGTCTTGCCCTCGGCGAGCATCTGCGCTATGACTATGTCGATCACGCTTCCATTTTCGGCGTGGACGCAGCAGAGTGCGTCGAGCGCGGCGGCTTTTTGCATGACCTTAAACATGAGGCCGTCGTCGATCATAAGCACGCCTGGATAGGCCATAAAAAGTTTGAAAGACGAGATGCCTTCGCGCACGATCTCTTCCATTTCACCCAGGCCCTGCGCGCCGTCGCCGGGACCGAGGTCGGTGACCGCCATGTGAAGCGAGTAATCGATGCATGCCTTGCCGCGCGACTTCGCAAGCCATGTATCGAGGGCTTCGCGCATGGTGTGTCCCATGGATTGGAGCGCGAAATCGATGACGGTCGTAGTGCCCCCGACCGCCGCTGCGATGGTGCCGGTGCGATAGTCGTCAGCCGAGACCGTTCCACCAAAGGGCATATCGAGCTGGGTATGGACGTCGATGCCGCCGGGCAGGATGAGCAGTCCGGTCGCATCTACAAGCTCATGCCCATCGGGCGAAATATCGCCCCCGACCTGGGATATTTGCTCGCCCTCGATGAGAACGTCGGCAGGGGACTCTCCACCTGCGTTAACGACGATGCCATGCTGGATCAGGATTCCCATTCTGCTCTATTTCTCTCCGTAAATTTGATGGATGCGGCTATCCGTTGCTGAATACTTCACGTACGCCGTCAGGGACGGTTCCGTCCATCGTGCGCTGCTCCCATGTCTGCGAGGGCAGGTGTTTGTCGATGCGCTCCATGGTGATGCAATCTTCAACGGGGCAGACGAGCGAACAGAGATTACAGCCCACGCAGTGGTGTTCATCGACGCGCGGAATACGCTCCAAGGGTGTGGTTCCCCTTAGAGCGGTGTTACCTTCGTCCAGCTTGGGGATCGGCGTCACGGTGATGCGGCGCGCAGAGTCTGCCGCAACCATTGCCGGGGTGCGCGTGAGGTCGGGCGTC
>DASWUZ010000108.1:0-2927 GCA_036401395.1 Acidisarcina sp. | reverse complement strand
CCGGAGTGGGCGTGGAAGAAGTCGACCATCTGCTGGCGCGTCCAGTGCTTGGAATGGACACCGGTGTCGACTACGAGGCGAATGCCACGGAAGATGTCCGCCTCAAGCCGGCCGAAGTCGTTGTATGGGTCCTGGTAGAGGCCGACGTCTTTACCGAGGTGTTCGGCGTAGAGACCCCAGCCCTCGGTGTAGGCGGTGTAGCCGAGGTGCTTGCGGAACTCAGGCATGCCCTCTAGCTCCTGCGCGATTGAAATCTGCAGGTGGTGGCCGGGGAGGCCCTCGTGGTATGCGATTGCCTCCGTGTTAGGGAGGGAGCGCGTCTCGAACTTGTATGTGTTTATGAAGATCGCGCCGGGGCGCTTGCCATCGGGGGTTCCGCGCTGATAGTAGGCGGGTGCCTGGTCTTTTTCGATGAACTCAGGGACGGGTTTGACTTCGAGGGTCGCCTTTGGCAGGGTGCCGAAAAGTTCGGGCAGTTTGGGCCGCATCTGATCGAGGTGCGCACGATAGACGGCGAGTAGTGCCTCGCGCGATGTGGGATGAAACTTCGGATCGGTCTCGATCGCCTTGCGTAGTGCGGCGATGTCTGCGAAGCCGAGCTTCTTCGCAATGGCCAGCATCTCGGTCTCGTCGCGCTTGACTTCGTCGAGACCGATTTGGTGGATCTGGTCCGCGGTGAGGTTGGTGGTCGTGCTTTGACGGATACGGAAGGCGTAGTACTTCCCGCCGTCGGGCAGAGACCACACGCCGGGCTCTACTCGGCCATGAGGAATGTACTGCGATTGGAGGTAGCGCCCAAATCGTGTGTAGGCGGGCAGGACTTGCTGGGCGATGGCATCGAGTACATCTTTGCGGATGCGTTCCTGATCGGCTGCGGTGATAGTCGCGGGAAATTTCTTCAGCGGCAACGCGAATGGGCCGTCTTCCGGTTTCTGGGCGGCGAGGGTGTTCACCTGGACTAGCACCTTCTCCAGCAGATAGCGAGGTGGTAGCTTGTGGTCTTCGACTCCGATGCTCATGTCGGTGGTGATTTGATCGAAGGCGGTCGCTACTTTTCCAAGGCGGGAGATGTAGTCGTCGTAGTCCTTCACGGTTTCAAAGCTGAGTTGCGGGATGAGCTGCGCGAGCGAAGAGTGCAGGCCGCTGAATTGGTTGACCGGGGTTTCCCATGGTTTGAATTGGGCCTCCTCCTGCTGCTCTACCAAATGCCGGACGAGTAGGTCGCTGCTTAGCTTCTCCTGATCGGTCAGTCCGGCGGTGTCGATTGCGCTGAGTCGCTCTATGAATCCGCGGCCGCGTTCAAGGTCCTCGTTGTAGGCCTTTACGGAGTAATCGCTGAGCTGATCGTTGTATCGCTTGTCGCCCAGGGTGGAAGCCATTTCGGGGTCGTGGCGCAGACGGAATTCCCAGTAGTCGGAGAAGATGGCATTCAGGGCTTTGCGCTTGTCCTGCACACTGTCAGCGGCATGGGCGGGAAGGGAGAGCGTGCAGAGTGCGGCGAGCAGGGCGGCAGCGAAAGCTTTGCGGAGCATATTCATGGGCGGGAAAAGTTCCTTTGAAGGCCGTGTGCGAGGGCCCATTGGGCGCTCGGGCGCGTAGCCGCAGTGTATCTGAAAAGCGGGGCGCCTTATTGGGGTGGCATGGAACGCTGCCTTTGGGCTGGCGCGTTATGTTAGCGTTAGCAACCGGAGGCTAAGGGCCTCGATGGAGCAATGCGACACATGATTACGGTATCGGGATTCGGCAGCGTGGTGCTTGAGGGATTAAGTCTGGAGCGTCATAACGAATCTGAGGGTCTTTCGGTGCGGAGTTTCGTGAGCATCGTTGGCCTCTTTTTCGTAGCTGCTGTAGTGATGGTCGGGCAGGTGCCCGCCTCGGGGATGAAGCACGTCACCGTCTTTTTTGAGAAGTCGTTCCCGGCCGCAGATTCGGCGGAGCCTACGGCGGACGCTCTGCGTAGCCTGTTCCGTAATGCAAGTTTGGCGGATGTTGGCGGGCTGCAGCGGCAGCTTGCGAGCGGAGAGACTTCGCTGCTGGTGCTGCCCTTTGGATCGGCGTTTCCCGAGGCGGCCTGGCCGCAGATATTCGACTACCTTGAGGGCGGCGGGAATCTGTTGGTCATTGGAGGCCAGCCGTTTACTCGCGCGGCTTACCGTGTGGGCTCGGAATGGAAGCTGCGAAGCGCTAACGTGTACTTCCCCATGCAGCTCTTCATTGACGATTATCAGCCGACGACGGGGTCTTCGGGAGGGTCCTCCTTCGGGGCCGGAGCGCTGAAGTTTGAACCCAATCCTGACACTACGCCTGCCCTGCCGGCATTTGAATGGAAGCGGGCTTTTAGTCCGGTGATTCGTCTCTCGGTGAATGAACTGTATCGCCGCGCAGGATCGACGGGCGATACAGACGCTGTGCTGGAGACGCTGGCATGGGGCACGGCGGATGGACATCGCCGGGCCGCACCGGTGCTGGAAATTGATCACGATCATAAGCGGTTTGTTGGGGGCCGGTGGATCTTCGTGGCTTGCGAACTGGCGGATGGATTCTTCACGAGCGATGCGGCGAAGAAGCTGTTACCGGAACTTGCGACGATCGCGGTGCGGCGCGGAGATCGCTTCACATTTCGGCCTACGGTGCCACTGTTTGTTGAAGGAGAGCAGCCGCAGTTCACGTTCGAAATTGCGGGCGAAGTTGCGGCGGCTGGCACCGGACACGACGAGCTTCGCGTCACGGTGCAAGCGGAGTCGGGAGCTGAGCCAGTCACGCTAGCGGTAAAACCAGATCCGAGCGCACCGTTGAGTTTTCCTTTAAGGATAGAAGCAGGCAAAGGTTTTCACACGGTGACGGCGGAACTGGTCCGCGATGGAAAGCCGGTCCGCATCTATCATTCCGGATTTTGGATGCGCGACCTCGGATACCTCGCATCGGGC
>DASWUZ010000107.1:0-2364 GCA_036401395.1 Acidisarcina sp. | reverse complement strand
GATAGTAAAGCGGTAGCAGGGCAAAATTCAGCGGGGCACGCACCCGCAAGCGCGAGGGTTTGAAATGGCACACAAAAAAGGACTAGGCAGTTCCAAAAACGGGCGCGACTCCAATGCACAGCGGCTCGGCATCAAGGCTGGCGACGGACAGACCGTGACCGGCGGCTCCATCATCGTTCGCCAGCGCGGCACCAAGCACAAGCCAGGCCTCAACGTCGGTCGCGGCAAAGACGATACCCTCTTCGCCAAGATTACCGGCAAGGTGAAGTTTATTGATCGCGGCAAATTCGGCCGCTTCGTAGCCATCGAGGCCACCCCGCAACCGGCCTCCGCCGCGGAGTAATTATCGCGGCTTCCAATAATAGGAGTGATCGCAATCGTAAAAGGGCGGAGTCGATGTCGACTCTGCCCTTTACGTTATGCCGAAACTTGCGAAGCAACCTGGAATCAACCTTCAGACGCGGTGTTCATGGCATTTTTGGTGAGCATCTTATCCACCACGCTCTCAACATCTTGTAGAAAGAACTGGCTCGCAGGCACCACTGCGACTTGCGGCGACGCGTGTCCCAGCGCCATTGCGATCTCGTTCCAGCGCATCAAGGGCGAGCTCATCGGCAGCGTCAAGGGCTTCCGCTCATCCTCCGGCAGCAGGAAGTACGCGGACCAGGTCAACAGCCCTACGGTGGTGACAACGCCCGCGATCACATTGGCGTAGGAGTTCATGGTCTTCCCATTGATGGCGAATGCGGAAGTGACAAAGTCCATGAAGGCCGTGAAGCCAAATCCAAGACCTACTCCGAAGGCCCGGCTACGGAAGGACAGCCCGAGTGAGTGGACCGAGAAAGCCAGAAGCACCAGCAGGCTGAGTTCCATAATGCTGATGCATCGCATAAACTCGATGCTTGCCGCGATAATCACCCGCTCCTTGAATCCCGCGGGCAGTACGGCCGAGGCAACGGCGACGATCATGGATATGGTGGCGGCCCAGCGAAACGCGAGCAGGCCCAGCCGGCTTATCCCGGGCAGAGGACTCATCACGTGCCTGTACATTTCCTGAATAACGAAAAATATAAGGATGGCGCTGGCTATGTAGCACACCCAGTAGGCGTTGAAATACGCTACGTAACCGGTGCGGCGATCCACTCCGAACCTTGATGAGTTGTACACCAGGGCCAGAACTGTGGCCGACAGCGTCCGAAAAACCAGGAAGTTACGCAATGCTGGAAAACGAACGCCCTCTTTCGCGCGAAAAAACAGGCAAGTGCCCAGCAATGCGAACAGCGGCTCAGCCGTTGTAAGCGCATTCACCACGGAGCGCAGGTTCGATGCAACTTGCATAAATGTGACTTCCGCCTATGCAACGAGCATAGCCGGAAAGTAGATCACACTCAAGTAAAACCGCCAAAGTGGCGCGACAAGTCCAGCGTGACCCGCCTCAGAAGCGGGCGAGGAGACGGATGTTTCTAACCTCCGCTGACCACAGCTGTTCAGAAAGGCAGCCTTCCCGGTCTACCCTCGAAGTTGGGTGCTACCTACTCTTCGAGTTCGGACCGATACCGCATCCGTCCGGGTCGCCCGGGACGCACGCGGGGACTGGCGCACCTACTCCGAGGGTCTGGTGGCTCACGGCTAGGCGATGGTTGCTGGAAGTAGCTAGAGCCTGCTGGGAATGGCTGGCAAGTACAACACCGCTCAGGAGCATGGCGACAACAAAGGAACGAACGACAATCTTCATAAATTTGGCCTCTGATCTGAGATTTGAAGCGCTGGGGTTTAGGGCGATGAAAAGTTTGCCCGGAGAACTGGCAAGTAGTATAAGGCGCGTATTTTCAGTGCGATGGTAGACGGGGAACCCACCCCATTACCATGGTAACTATCAGCAATCTGAGAGTTGCTCACCGATCGTGCCTCACTGCTGAATTTAGCCCCTTACAACCTCTACCTTTTCGGCGTCATGATCGACCATTTGGGCCTGTTTTTTAGAGCCAAAAACTGTCCCTCTCCATGCTATAATTGAGCCAGTTATAAAACACCTAAACCCTTACGGTTTCAATCGGTTAATCACCTCATCCGCTAGCTGAAAAGCGCCGGAAGGGCCCGCGCTGACCGGAGTTTCATGTCCACCAAAGAACTGACGCCTTCCTCCCTGATTCTAGCTGCCACGATGACACCCGCCCTACCCCCTGAAGGGGCCCTTGAAGCAAAGTCCGCCCAGCAGCCCAATGGCCAGCTCGACAGCCAGGCGAACGGCAAGCCGAACTCCTACACCGGCGAAAACATCACCATCCTCGAGGGCCTCGAAGCCGTCCGCCTGCGCCCGGCCATGTACATCGGCTCGACCGGCGATCAGGGCCTCCATCACCT
>DASWUZ010000106.1:0-4715 GCA_036401395.1 Acidisarcina sp. | reverse complement strand
GAACTGATACAGATCGAGATTGCGACCCTGCGGGTCTCCACTGACGGCGCCCAGCGGCGGCAGGTTCGAGATACCAGAGATGGTTGTCGTCGGAATCTGCGACAAGGGGTTGGCCTGTGCCTGAGGGGTCAGGCCGAAGATGAAGGAAATTCGCGTTTCAGACGCTCGAAATTCGTTGACGAGCGTCGGCGAAAAGATGTGCGTCCAGGCGCCTGACCCGAGTTCACTGGGACCTCCCTGGTTAGTGTCCAGTCCGGGAAGTTGCGTGCCGTTGTTGAAAAAGTCAGGCGTCAAGCTCGAACGATCGTGCAAGTACCGCATGTAGAACACATCCGCCTGACGCGGCTGAAAATCTATGCGGTAGGTCCACTGCGTATCCGGGCTCAGTTCGGAAGGATTCGGGCGCGTGTAGTAATCAAACGAAATCGAGCATGGAGTGCCACCGGGGCAATCTGCGGGATTGACTGCCTGGACCGCTACACAGAGGTTGTTTGGGTCCGTACCCGTCGCATCGCACGGGGCGCTAGGGCCGGCGAAAGTGCTGAGGTAGCTTCCATTCAGAAACAACTGCTGCAGGGTCAGCGAATTAGGCGTGTTAATCGACTTCAGGGTCGCATACCCTGCGGCATCGGGCAGTGCAACGCGAGTGGATTGCTCTTTACCGTAGAAGCGGGACAACTGCAACGCTCCAAAGGCAAAAAGCTTGTCGTGGATGATTGGGCCGCCCGCAGTGAACCCATACTGGTGCTGGTCATACCGCGCTTTGCTCGAACCGGCCGTTTGGCGGCTAACACCATCCAACGCATTCAACCCGGATCCGGAGTACAGGTCCCAGACTGTGCCGTGAAACTTGTTCGTTCCACCCTGCGTGATCAGATTGACGATTCCCCCGCCGCCGCGGCCATACTCGGCTGTGTAGGAGTTCGTCAGGATCGTCTCCGATGCGTACATATCGGGAATGTTGGGCTGCACCGCTTGCCCATTGATGGTGGTGTCGTTGATGTCTGCGCCATCTATCAGGAAGTTGTTCGCACGCGGCCGGGTCCCATTCACTTCAATATTCACGCCGTTGCTGAACTGCGACTGATTGACGATCTGCACCCCCGGTACCGTGGTAGCGAGTTCGATGGGGTTGAGGCTGAAGATCGGCAGATCCCGCAGCTCGGCAGTGTTGATGGTTCCCGAGAGCGCGCCGTTCTCTGTGTTGATAGCGTTTGTGCTTGCCTGTACCTCAACCGTAGTCGCTGCTGACCCCACCGTAAGCACCGGCTCGTAGGTGGTTACGACCGACGGGTTGACCTGCACCCCTTTCGCACTAAACGACTCGAAGCCCGCGGCGGTTGCGTGGACCGCATAAGACCCTGGAGAGATGGCCTCGATCCGGTATGTGCCCTCTCCGTCCGAAGCAGTGTCCCGGGTTTCCGCGGTCTCCTCGTTGATCACCGTGATCTTGGCCGCTGGCACTACCGCACCCGAACTGTCGCGCACCGTCCCAGCAAGAATCCCCTTGCTCGACTGTGCCTTCGAAACAGACACCATGAGAAGTGCCATCACCAGCACTGCGGCGAGCACTGCGCCCCGCCTTATTCCCGCTACGATTTGTGCCTTCACGCCCATATCAATCACCCCCTGAAATAACCTGCGTAACTCTTACTTCCAACTCTGCGATAGTGCTGGCCTGTGAGCCCGCCCGCTCGAGTCACCGTCGTACCGCTCGCCAACGGAATCGATGTCGTCTGCACTATACCAAGCAAGCAGACATCCATACACGGCAAACCCTTCGTCATAATTTCGCGCAATTCGAGCTACGCTATATATCATTCAAAATAATGTGGTTAGGCGGATGCCGGATCGACCTCTCCCGGTCGAATATGGCTACCCGGGGCGGTAATTCCCTCACTGCGGCGTACAGGCCTACATCGCGAATTCCGTTATCTGTATTGAATGGGGACACAATTCCAAATTCCGTATATACCCCCTCACGGATCTGCGACTACTGTCAGGTTCACACTGAGTCGTCCCCAGAGGACTGTCTTACGAAAGGCGGCTCCGCCTATAAGACGCTTTGTGGAACTACACTCGTGCGGCGGCAGGCACCTGTGCATCTAGCCGACGTAGGCCAGCACTACATGTTGGTGTGGCCGGCGCGCATGTCTTCGTTGAAGGCGGGCTTGGTTGCGCTGAGGGCCGCCTCAAGCTGCGCCTTGTATTCCGCCGCCGCCTCCATCAGTCCGGGGGTTGCAGCCGCAAAATCGCCGTCCAGCGTCACCCTGCCCTGTTGGGCCAGCACCCCTGCTGTAATCCGTAATACGTCGACGGTGGTGTTCAAGTATTGCGCGTCGGCTGGGTCGGCGATCCACACGGGTCGGCTTGCGCCGAGCACGCCGCTGAGCCAGTAGACTTTTGAGGCGAGGAAGCCCTGACGCTGGTCATCCGTTGTATCCGCGAAGAAGAACTTCTTTTGCCAGCGGCTGTAGTAGCGCGTGGTCACCGGCACCGGCTGGCGGTTGCCGCTCTTGAGCAATTCGAGCTGCCCCTGATCGAGGGTTTTGCGGATCGCGTTGTAGATAAAGGTTTCGGCGTAGGGCTGCTCGGGGGCGGGGACGATCTCGGCGAATGTCACCGTCATGCTCGCCGAAATTTTGGCATGCAGCACGGAAGGCGTACCGTCCTCAAGATGCATGACGCCGTGCACGATGTAAGTGTCCGCCCCGGTGGTTGAACGGTGAAAGGGCCAGGCGAAATCGGTGAAGCTTACTGGGATTCCAGCCAGCGTGACGTAAGCATTGGGGCGATGGTTTCGCAGCCTCTTGGCCGATTCCTGCAGATGAGCGGTCATGGCCGGCAGCAGCCCTTCTTTATGAAAGTCGAAGGCGTCGCTCAGCTCCAGTTTAAGGGTGTGCTCGGGGGCGGCGCCGGGGGTCAGCGCGAGCCGGAACTGGGCCGTCGGGTGTCCGTTGAAATCGACTCCGGCGTCAGTCGAAAGAATTACCAGGCCCGCCGCCTGTGCAGCACTGCCGAGGGTTTGGGTGAGTCCGGTCTGCAATTGAGTCGTCATGCTTCGTGAATGCCTTTATGCGAACGGGGATGTGGCGGAGCAGTGAAGTCCATTTTACGCTTTGGCCATCTGAGGCCGCGTCTTGGTCTGTTGGCGATCGCGACCTGAAAAGTTTGGCCGGCCGGCAATGTTGTTCGCCTAGGCGAGGCTTGTGAGCGTTGGCCGGGACCGCGCAAACTTTGTTTGGCCAATGGCAGCGGAAGGTTGTTGGGGACAGGCGGTGCGAGTTAAACGGCCCGGCCGGCGGCTGCTCCTGAGGCCCAGGCCCACTGAAAATTGAATCCTCCTAATTGACCTGTTACATCGACTACTTCGCCTATGAAGTAGAGCCCTGATACCCGCCGCGATTCCATGGTTTGGGCAGAAAGCTCCGCAGTATCGATGCCACCGGCAGTGACCTCAGCCTTGTCATACCCCTCCGTGCCGCCAGGGGTAAAGGTCCAGCGGTGCAACTGCGCCTCCAGAGCCGCAATGCCGCTGTTTGACCAATCCGACGCTCCAGCCAACTCAACCAGCCGGTCGGCGAGTCGCCCCGGCAGATGATTTCGAAGCGCCGCCCTGGCCGCATTGGCGTCACGCCGAGGCCGTGCGGGAGGGACGGCGGCGATACTGAGCCCCGTACTGCTTTTGAGATGTTTTGAAGGAACCAGAGCGGGCGGCGCCGGGGCAAGCAGCGGCGCAAGTAGCTCGACGCCGGGAGCCCAGTCGATGTCGATCTCCCCGGCCCCATCCCAATAGGAAGAAATCTGTAGCACTGCCGGGCCGCTCAGCCCACGATGCGTTACCAGCAGCTTCTCGCGAAAGCGCGTCTTCCCGATTCCCACTTCCACGCCGGTTGAAACGCCGGCCAGGTCGCAGAGCCCTTCACGGTCGGCGTCATCGAGCAGCAGCGGGACGAGTGCAGGGCGGGGCAGGTATATCTTCAGCCCAAACTGCCGGGCAAGGTCATAGCCAAACCCAGTAGCGCCCATTTTCGGAATCGAGAGGCCACCCGTGGCGATGACTAGCTTCTGTGCGCAAAAGGAAGCCCGGTTGGTCCTGATCTGAAATTCCCGGACACTAACTGATCGGTTTGAGGGCTCCGCTGCTTCCATGTCAGGTGGGAGTGGCGCATGTTGTGGTTCCCGAAGATCGGCTGCCTCGCCGGGCATGTCGGTAGGTCTACTTCCGATTCGCTCCACTCCGCTTACGGTGGTCGCGGTCAAAATTTGGACGCCGGCTTCGACACACTCCGCCACCAGCATTGCCACGATCTGCGCAGCCGAGCCGTCGCAAAATAATTGGCCCATCGTCTTTTCGTGCCAGGCGATCCCATGGGCCTCAACCAGCGCAAGAAAGTTTTCGGGGGTATAGCGCGCCAGGGCCGACTTGGCGAAATGAGCGTTCTGAGAGATAAAATTTGCGGGCGCGCAATACACATTGGTGAAGTTGCAGCGGCCGCCGCCCGAGATCAGAATTTTCTTACCAACGCGTTCAGCGTGTTCGATCACCAGTACGCGCCTGCCGCGCCTTCCTGCCTCGATGGCGCACATCAACCCCGCCGCGCCGGCGCCGATGATTACTACGTCGAACTCTTCATTCACAGTCATCGTCACCCAATCCTATCCGTAGCGTTACGAGGCTGGTGACGATGTGCGGATAGATTCCGATGGCCGGT
>DASWUZ010000105.1:0-3340 GCA_036401395.1 Acidisarcina sp. | reverse complement strand
CCGCATCTTCGGCTACAACGTCTTCGCGACCCACCTGCCCATCTCGCTGGCGGTCCTCGGCACCGCGTTCCTCGGCTGGCTCTGGGCGAGGCGGGCGTATGGGGAACGCGGGGCGTTTTATGCGGCGCTCGGGCTGCTGACCTCGATTGGAATTTTTCTGTTTACGCGGTTCTTTATCCCGGAAGCGATACTCAGTTTCTTCCTGGCTGCTGCGCTTTATTTCTTCCTCACTGGACTGGAAGACCGAAAGCCGGCGCGGTTTTACCTGGTCTATGTTTCGCTGGCGCTGGCGGTGCTGACCAAGGGGCTGATTGCTCCTGTATTCTTTGTCGCGGCGGCGGTGGCTTACCTGGTGCTCACGGGATTCTGGCGGCGATGGCGCGAGTTTCATCTGGTGTCGGGGCTGCTGCTCTTCCTTGCGATTGCTGCTCCGTGGCATGTGCTTGCCGGGCTGCGTAACCCGGACCAGGGGCATCCGTTCGGGAATATGCCCACGCCGGGGAATGTTCATGGCTTCTTCTACTTCTACTTCGTCAACGAACACTTCCTGCGATTCCTCGGCAAGCGCTACCCGCACGACTACAACAAGTTGCCCGCGGTTTTGTACTGGCTGCTGCACCTGGTCTGGCTCTTTCCGTGGAGCCTTTACGTGCCGATCGCCCTGCGCCGCGCGTGGCAGTCGCGCAGCCAGTGGCTGAGCGATCTGCGGCCGTACACGCCGCAGACGGTGGATTTTTATATCGACCGAGCGCATTTGGAGGACCCTGCCGCGCAGGCGGCGCGACTGAAGTTCCGCGCCCGCACGAACTGGCTGCTGGCGCTTTATGCCGGGGCCGTCCTGATCTTCTTTTCTATTTCGACTAACCAGGAGTACTACACCTACCCGGCTTACTTCCCGCTGCTGCTGTTGATTGCGGGCGCGCTGGCGCGGGTGGAGCAGAACTCGAGCGCGCCCCGGAGGTGGTTCGACTGGGCGCATGGGGCTTTTGCGGTGGTGGGGATTGCGGCTGCGGCGGCGTTGGGATATGGATTGTGGTCGTCGCGCAAATTGGCCTTCGTGCCGGACATTGGAACCTTGCTGGCGCACCGCGCGGTGGGTGGATACACGCTCTCGATGTCGCATTTTTTCGATCTGACGGGGCCTTCGTTTGCGGCACTGCGGGAGCCTGCGGCGCTGGCGGCGATGGTGCTGCTGGTGGGCCCGGTGCTGGCCTGGATGCTGCGGCGAAAAAAGCACAACATCGAGGCGACTACTTCGGTGGCGTTTACCGCGGCGGTGTTTTTGATCGCGGCGCATACGGCGTTTGCGCGATTTGAGCCGCTACTGTCTTCGCGGGCCATGGCGGATACGATCGAGCGGGTTGAGTTGCAGGAAGCGGGGCCGTGGGGCGAGGGCATCAAGAACTCGCAACTGATTCTTTACGGGGATCCAGTCGATGGCTCGTCCATTCCGTTTTACGTCGGACGGGAGGCGCTCCTCGTAAACAACTGGCAGCCCGGCGAGTGCCCAGGCATGTCCTCAATGATGTGGGGGTCTTGTTATCCGGACGCGCCGCATATTTTCATCGACGACGCTGGCTTGCTCAAAATATGGGGAACTGGCCCGCGGAAATTTATTTTCGTCTCCGCTCACGACCATGAGCATGTCGCCTCCATGCTCGATCCGAAAGCCTACACTGTTCTGGAACTCGCCGACAAAACCCTCTACACCGACCGGCCGCTCCGCTGATTGCTGAAATCAGGGTGGAGCGGCGCTCGGGTCGGTAGAGTAGGGGGATACTTAAGGAGTATTTATCCCCGCGTCTGTCAAACTACGGCGTGTACAGCGCCGCTGCTTGAGTAACGCTTCCGTTGACGTCATAGCCACTGTTCACAAGAACCTTGTTCACTCCGCTGGGTATCCATACAGCAGTGCCAGCGCTATGCCCATGGTCAAGGCTAGCGGTGTCAGTCCACATAAATGTCGTTGGGTCATAAAGCTCCGCAAATTCCGATGCAGATAGATCACTGTTGTATCCGCTGTTGACAAGAACCTTCCCGGCTGGCAACAGAGTAGGAATGTAAGTTGCCGCACCTACAGCATGGTCATGGTGAAGGCTTCCCGTGTCACTAAAGGTGCCGGATACGGGATCGTACAATTCAGCGTAGCGTGAGACGTGCTGGGTGGCGCCCCCTCCGATGTCAAAGCCGCTGTTTACGAGTACTGTCCCTTGGGAACCAGTGGAAGGTAAGAGGGCCGCCGTATGGTACGCATGCGCATGGTGAAGGCTGCCTGTGACTGAAAACGTGCCCGAGACAGGGTTGTATAACTCCGCAGCTGTGGAGGGACTTCCACTAGCGTCAAAGCCACCGGCTATTAAAACCATCCCAATAGCCGGTATCCAAGTCGCTGTGAAGGCGCGGTGTGCATATTGAAGGCTTCCCGTATCTGTGAACGTGCCTGTACCCGGATCGTACAATTCAGCTGTTTGGGTAATCGTCGACCCGCTACTCACGCCGCCGCAGATCAAAACCTTTCCAATGGTGGGTATCCAGACCGCAGTATGCTGTGAATGTCCGTGGTGAGGGCTGCCCGTGTCCGTGAACCGATCAGTTCCGGGATCCCATAGTTCGGCATTGAGGATAACCTGCCCGTTATTGTTAACGCCGCCGACAACGATAATTTTTCCAGAAGTAGGAATGTAAGTCGCCGTGTGCATGGCGTGTCCGTGATTTGTATTGTGGGGATTGTCTGTCCACGTCTGGTAGTTCGCGGTATATATCTCGGCGCCAGTGACTACAGTCCCGTCGGCATTGTAGCCACCCACGACAAGAACGGTGCCGATCGAGCCGCCATTATCCACCAGGGTAGCGGTTGAGTAGGCATGCCCGTGATGTAAGCTAGCCGTGTCAGTGAATACTTGCGCGAATGCCGCGACGCTTAGCAGCGGAAAAACGCAGATTATCGCCAGTTTTTTGAATCTCATAGCTCTATACCGTCCTGTCGGTGTATGTGAGATTGTGCGCTTGGATTCAGAACGCGCGAGAGCGCGATCCACAGTCGAGCCACTCTAGCCTCTGAGAATCGGGTCTTCAAGCCCTTTTGAAAAGAATGGGGGCAGAAGTGTAGCGTCGTTCGGCACATATGCTCAATGGACCGGATTATCTTCGCTGTGGTGAACGCGGAAATTATTGGGGGGCAGGGATGGTCGGCTGGGTCTCGCGGGCGCGCATTCTGCCGTCGTTCATCAGGTCGAAGGTGCGCTCTCGCCACGCGAGGTCGTTTACGAGATAGCTCCCTGCCCAGATTGCGAATCCGAGGAGGTCGCGAACCGCGAAGAGCCACGGTTGTCGCAGGCAG
>DASWUZ010000104.1:0-3701 GCA_036401395.1 Acidisarcina sp. | reverse complement strand
CCCGGTTACGCCAGGGAAAATGGGAGCTGCGCGCGTCAACTTGACAGCAGGCAGCGACGGCGATGCGCAGTCTGTGGTTCAGCAGCTCATTCAATGCAGCAATGTCCACGCCTCCGGGACAGGCTTAGCACTGGATATCGCGATGCAGTCCGACCGCGAAGCCGCAGCAGTTCCAGGCGTTATATCCGCAAGACACCAGCATGGGGAATTTCAAAGAACGGTGGACCTACAGCTCGGTAAACCAACGAGGGTGACAGATGAGATGCACTTTAGAGTGCTCGGCAATACTGATCCCGCACTGGCTGCGGCGTTAGAGCAACCGGCCCAGACGATTACTGTTACTGCTGAAGCTCTTTAGGATGATTTGATTTTCATCACTGGTACAGTGCGCACGCCGCCGCGCACTGTACAGCAACGATGGTGTTCGTCTTGAGCCCTCAAGCTGAAGCGTGGGCTAAGATCACAGGACTATGTTCAACAACCTGCCGGGCGCAATTCTCCTCGACATAGCGATCCTCTTCACCGCGCTGGCCTGGGGACTGGGCTTTTACATCGCCGACCGCCGGGTGCACCTCTTTGCATCTCTCGCAATCGGCTGCTTCGTCTGCCAGGTAGGCTACAGCGTCGCCAGCCTGGGCGCGCCAGCGTGGCTGATCGTAGGTGTCGACATTCCGCTCGATATTCTCTTGCTCTGGTACGTCATGAGGGAGCGGAAGAAAATGCTCATCGCTTACCCATCCATCTGGGCCATCTACATCGTCTTCCATGTAGTGCTGAGCAGGTTCTTCCAATATGACTCGCTAATCCCCGGATGGAAGCTGCATTCGTGAGGCAAGTGGACGGGGCATCGCCCGACCGGATACATTGACGAGAGATTTGTCGCGCCTCAATAGCAGAGCCGCATCTGAACACGGGAACGTGTCAGACATAGAAGACCGGGGACCCGAGTGAATCTGACTTACATCGACTGGCTGATCATGGTGTTGTACTTCGTCTTTGTGCTGGGCATCGGTTTTGCCCTCAAGCGCTACATGAAGACGAGCAAGGATTTCTTTCAGGCAGGCCGCGCATTACCGGCGTGGATCTGCGGCTTGGCCTTCATCTCCGCCAACCTGGGAGCCCAGGAAGTCATCGGCATGGGCGCCTCGGGCGCGAAGTATGGCATCGCGACCAGCCACTTCTATTGGATCGGCGCTATACCCGCGATGATTTTTGTTGGCGTCTTCATGATGCCGTTTTATTACGGGTCTAAGGCGCGGTCAGTGCCGGAGTTTTTGCGGCTGCGATTTGACGAGAAGACGCGGGCCTATAACGCGTGTTCGTTCGCGGTGATGACGGTGTTTTCGTCGGGCATTTCGATGTATGCGATGGCGCGGCTGATCCAGACGCTGCATGTGTTTGATTCGCTGTTCCTGCACTTTGGACTGCCGCTGGGCTGGATCTTCCACTTCGCGATTATCATCTCGGCGCTTATTGTGCTTGGGTATATCTTCCTTGGCGGACTTACGAGTGCGATTTATACCGAGGTGCTGCAGTTCTTCCTGATTGTGGCGGGATTTCTGCCGCTGGTCTGGATCGGCCTCAGAAACGTTGGCGGGTGGCAGGGGTTGAAGGCATCGCTGCCGACGGCGTACACGCATTCGTGGCAGGGCATGACGAACCCGCACAATAACCCTCTGGGAGTGGAGTGGTTTGGGTTGTCGATGGGGCTGGGTTTCGTGCTTAGTTTCGGTTATTGGTGTACTGATTTTCTGGTTATTCAGCGGGCGATGGCTACTGACTCGGAAGAGAACGCCCGGCGGGTTCCGCTGATTGCGGCGCTGCCGAAGATGTTTTTCCCATTTCTTGTGATCCTTCCCGGCCTGCTCGCCATCGCCACCGTCAATACTGTTCAGAAGGCGCAGAGTGCCGCGGTGATCTCGGCACCGCTGGCAGGCGCTGCGGCTACCATGCCGCAGGTGATGGCAGAGGGTAAGGGGCTGATCCCGGCGAAGGTCGATCCGGTGAGCGGCAAGATCATCCGCGACACTTCGGGGAAGGCGCTGCTCGACTACGATCTCGCAATCCCTAATATGCTGCTGCGGTATTTTCCTACGGGGATATTGGGTCTTGGCCTGACGGCGCTGATGGCGAGCTTCATGTCGGGGATGGCGGGCAACGTGACTGCGTTCAATACGGTGTGGACGTACGACCTTTACCAGTCTTATATCAACCGAGGCGCGAGCGATAAACACTATCTCGCGATGGGCAGGTGGGCGACGATCGGCGGCATTCTGTTGTCAATTGCTGCGGCTTATGCGGCGACGTCGTTCAATAACATTATGGATACCCTGCAGCTCGTCTTCAGCTTTGTGAATGCGCCGCTGTTTGCGACTTTCCTGCTGGGGATGTTCTGGAAGCGGACTACGGGTCATGGGTCTTTTACGGGTCTGGTGAGCGGTACACTGGCTGCGATCCTGCACCACGGATTGACGCTGCCCGTAGGCGCGCCGACCGGCATCCACGGCGGCTGGCTCGCTGTCCTGAAGACCTACCCCAGCGACATGGCCATGAACTTCTGGACGGCGATCTGGGCGTTCTCTATCAACTTCATCGTTACCATCGTAGTCAGCATGATGACCAGGCCAAGGCCTGAGCCGGAGCTGGTCGGGCTGGTTTATTCGCTGACCCAGAGGCCGCCCGAAAACCTCGTGGCCTGGTGGAAGCGGCCCACTACACTTGCAGTCGTCCTGATCATTATGGTCGTCGCGCTTAACGTAATCTTCCGCTAAGGCTTGACCTGAGAGACTGGAGCGCAACGCAATGAACCTTGATTTGAGATTGCCGATGGGAATGATGTTCACGCTGGTGGGCTTGATCCTTACCATTCAGGGCATCCTCACCCGCGGCAGCGCGATGTACGAGCAGTCCGTCGGCGTCAACATCAACCTTGACTGGGGAATCGTGATGCTCATCTTCGGCCTGGTAATGTTCTTTCTCGGACGACGCGGCCAGCGCCGCTCCGCCATAGAGCCACCATCGATCGAAGGCACCACCCACCCCCTCGGCCGCCACCACTAGACCACGTCGAAGAAAACCGCGTCCTCACTGTTGCTCGCGGTTGATTCCCGGCTGTCCTGGATCAGAGGCTGTGCATCCTGCGATTCTGGCGTCGGGACGGATGACGCGGCGTAATGTTCCTGCTGAGCGGATTTCGGATTCAGAGCCCACCAATTCTGTTCATCGGGCTTGTTGTCGCCGATTTGGAGCGCACGCAGGACATTCATCCGCTCAAAAAAGTCTTGAGGACACGGGAGCAGACATGGACGTTTGGTCATGCCACGCCGCTGAATTCCTTGTCAGCCAGTTACATTTTCCAGCATGATGGTGGGCGGCGCGGAAGAGCGCGGGGAGACGGCCTTGAAATTTGTAGCGGGTTTGCGGAAGGCAAGTATTGGGTTGGTCGCGGCGAGTATAGTTTCATTCCTAGTCGGTTGCGGCGGCGGCGGCGGTTCAAGTACTGCTGTTATGCCGTCGATCGTTTGGGCGACGCCAGCCCCCATCACCTACGGAACGCCACTTGGCGGGTTCCAACTCAATGCCTTCGTGAGCGTCCCCGGGACACTTACCTATAGCCCTGCTGCAGGCACGGTGCTCCCGGCAGGAGTTCACGCCCTGACCGCGACCTTCAACCCAACCGATACGAAGACTTATACGTCGGC
>DASWUZ010000103.1:0-3490 GCA_036401395.1 Acidisarcina sp. | reverse complement strand
TGGGGACTCACCGGCGCGCCGGGCGACTTTGGCTTTTATAGCCATGACGTACTGGTGGGCAACTTCGGCAGCGGCCACATCCTGGCCTTTGACCCGATAACCGGGCTGCTTAAGGGTGTGCTGCGCGACTCGACTAACACCCCAATCTGGATCGACGGCCTCTGGGGCATCTCTTTCGCCAACGGAGCCGCGGCTGGGTCCGCTACAACTCTGTACTTCGCCGCCGGCACCAACCACGAGCAGGACGGACTGTTCGGTTCGATTGCTCCGATCCAAAATCTCTACGGAAACGACTACTAACCCAGGGCATGTCCCTGATCCCATAAGAATAACGAAATGACCAGCCCAGCAAAAAGCGCAACTGCGTCACCGCCTAATCGAAACGGTGGCGCGGTTGCTTTTTGAAACGCTGCATCAGTTAGGGCTTTTGTTGTCGTGCCTGCTCGTTGGAGTAAACGCGTTCAGCCATTCGCTTGAGACGCGATAGAGAATCGATAGGTCCATCGCGCAGCTCGCGCCGCAGGAGGTACTTCGTGACGGCACCCCGCCATCCAGCGCGAAAGCTGAAGTGGCAGCCATAATTTACACGGCAGTGAGCTGCGTCGAGCGGCATGCAAGTCATGTCCTCCATCACCTGGATACCTAGCGGAAATTCTACCTCGATCAGCAGCCGATGACTGACCGCGTCAATGTCCAGGAACCGGAACGTGATCCGCCCACGCAAGACCCTCGGTCCTGCTGTGGCGCGGACCAGCTGCCCTACAACCGCTCGTCCCGCAGGCGTGACATCGACGATCCGAACGTCGAAGAACTCACCCCAGTTTTGCGGATCGGTCAGCAGCGACCACACGACGCCAACAGGAGCCTCAACCACATCAAAGGGGCAACTCGCGTGGTTTGTCATACGCAAGGCGGAACATGATTGCAATCATCAGAAAGTCTTCGCACAATCACCTCTGTCCCAAGCATAAGTTAACGGAGGGAGGCCCCGCGAGATCAGCGATCATGCCTGTGCTGCCACTGATTCCAGCTATATCGCATTGCCTAGCCTTGCAGAGGGAATTCCAGACAACGTATTGATCGGTGCGTCAGGGAAGACCCTGGCATGTATCCAGAGAGACGCGCTTGCACGAATGTGAGGCATGGAACAGGAGGTCCGCGAGAATCTGACTGGCCAGCCTGGGGAGTAAGGGTGGGGAGTGAGGCGGGGGAGTTTCCAATGGTGGCGTTCCCGGAGTAGTATTTGCCCCGCAGGGGAAAGCGCTGGGGCAGGCTCCGTTAGATACTTGCATCCAACGACTTGAACCGCGACTCGGGGGTGATGTATGAGGATAAGCGCGACTAGCAAGCGGGTCGTTTTGTCGGTACTGGCGGTGGGACTTCCTTTGCTTACCGGGTGCCCGCGGCACGATGTGAAAGAGCACTATTATCTGGTTGCGACCAACATTAAATTGCCATATTGGCAGACTGCTGGAGCCGGCTTTGCGAAGGCGGCCGCCGACTACGGGGTGACTGCGGAGATGCGCGGTCCGGCGACGTTTGATCCACAGGACGAGGTGAGCGAATTCCGCGATGTGGTGGCGCAGAAGCCTGCCGGCATATTGGTTTCTGTGGCGAGCAGTTCATTGATGACGCCTGAGATTGACTCGGCGATCGCGGCCGGAATTCCGGTGATCACGATGGATTCGGATGCGCCGGGTAGTAAGCGGCTGTATTTCATCGGCACGAACAACCTTGAGGCGGGAAGGCTGGGCGGAAACCGCCTTGTGTCGGTGCTGAATGGGAAGGGAAATGTTGTCTTTTTCTCGATTGGCGGGCAGGCCAACCAGGAAGAGCGGCTGAAGGGTTATAAGGACGTTTTTGCGTCCGCGCCGGGGATCAAGATTGTTGAGAATGTCGACATGAAGGGGGATTCGGGCGCAGCGATGGATAAGGCCAAGGAATTTTTGGCGCGCACAGGTGCGGGAAAGATCGATGCGTTCGTCTGCCTGGAGGCGTCCGCGGGCAAGGATGTAGGTGAGGCTTTCAAACGGGAGAATGCGAAGGGCCGGCTGCTGATCGCAATGGATACGGATGAAGACACGCTGCGGCTGGTGAAGGACGGGACCATCGATTCGACGATCTCGCAGAAGCCTTTCACGATGGCGTTCATGGGACTGAAGTCACTTGACGAGATTCATCATTACCCGGTGACGCAGCCTTCGCAGGATTATGCACTTGATCCATTTGCGCCTTTTCCTGCCTTTATCGATACTGGTGTTTCTTTGGTCGATAAGAGCAATGTGGATGGAATTCTGTCGAGGCGTGAGGCTGCCGATACTAAGTAGTTCTAATGCCGAGTTACTTGGTATGCGTTTCGTTGCGGGCTTTTACTTTGAACCACATGGGGGTGCCTTCGAACCCGAAGTGCTCGCGGATCTGATTTTCGAGGAAGCGTTCGAAGGAAAAATGTAGTTTGATGGCGCGGTTGGCGAAGAGGACGAAGGTTGGCGGGGCTACTGCTGCCTGGGTCATGTAGTAGATGCGAAGCTTTTTGGCCATCGGCACACTAGCCCGTTGAAAATCTACTTCCGCGAGGAAGCGGTTCATCTGGCCGGTTGTGACTCGCTTGCGACGAGCTGCTGCGACAGTCTTGATTAATTGCAGGACGCGAGTTAGATTATTCCCCTTTGACGCCGAGATAAAGACTACGGGTGCATAACTCAGATACTTGAGCGCGCCTCGTAACTGCTCTTCGTAGACGGTGCGATCGGCGGGCGGTTTGCCGTCGGTGCGGGCGCTGGTGATTAAATCCCACTTATTCACGACAATAATCACGGAGCGGCCGGACTCGTGCGCATAGCCACCTATGGTTGCGTCGGCGGCAGTTACTCCTTCGACGGCGTCGATCATGAGCAGGGCAACGTCGGCGGCCTCGAGGTGACGGCGGGCCATGACTACGGACAGCTTTTCGGCCATCTGAGTGGTCTTGCCCTTGCGGCGAATGCCGGCGGTGTCGATGATGCGGAGGCGGTCGCCTTCGTAGTCGATGAGTTCGTCGACAGCGTCGCGAGTGGTGCCGGCGATGGGCGAGACAATCGCGCGGTTTGTCCCGGTGAGGGCGTTGAGCAAAGTGGACTTGCCTACATTAGGGCGACCTATGATGGCGACCTTGGTTTCGTGTAATTCGAACTCGCCGTGCGTGCGGTGCAGACCGGTGTGGTGGGTCTCCTCATCATTGTCCCGGTCTATTTCGCCGCCTAGTCTTAGTTCATTGAGGTTGTCGGAGTCTAACTCGTCGTCTAAGTCCGCTAGCTCGTCGTCAAGGTCCGCACGGTAGGCTTTGGCTTCTTCTTTGCCTGATTTAAGGTCGGTTGCAGCGGCTGTTGTACCGGGAGCTTGTAATTCGGGGAATTTGAGCCGTGCGAAGACCTCGTCTAGTAAGTCGCCAATACCGATGCTGTGTTCGGCAGAGACGGGGACAATGGTTTTGAAGCCAAGTCGGCGGTAG
>DASWUZ010000102.1:0-14014 GCA_036401395.1 Acidisarcina sp. | reverse complement strand
TCGGGAATCGGCTTCAATTATCCTGCTGCATCCACAGTGATGCCGACCGCGCGCATCGCTGATCTCGCCGGCGAGGAGAACGCTTCGCCGGGGTTCGGCGATGTGCTCAAAAACACGTTGCAAAATGTAAACCAGCTGGAGCGGGGCGCACATCAGCAGGTGAACATGGTGCTCCAGGGCGGAGGTGGCGACGTCAGCGGTGTGATGATTGCGGTCGAGAAGGCAGACGTTGCGTTCCAGCTCATGATGCAGGTACGCAACAAGATTGTCAGCGCTTACCAGGACGTCGAGAAGATGCAGTTCTGATTCAACGCCAAGAAGCACCACCACGTTTTGAGGGCCAGACGACGTAAATGAATCAGACCGTAGAGCAGGCCAAGCGCGTTTGGCACGGGATGGGAAGCAGTCAGCGCGGGTTCGCCATCGCGGGCGCCCTGCTGACCGTGGCCGTGGTGGTCGTCTTCGCGAAGCTGATCGCTGCTCCGGACTACAAGCCGCTGATGACCGGAGTCGACCCGGCGGACGCGCCCACGATGACCGGCCAACTCGCGGCAGCCAATATCCCCTTCCAGGTCAGCCCAGACGGCCGCACCATCAGTGTTCCGAGCGACAAGGTCGACGCTGCGCGACTTGATATCGCATCGCATGACGCGCCCCGTAGCGGACGCCTCGGCTTCGAAATCTTCGACAAGGTGTCTTGGGGTCAGACCGAATTCGATGAGAAGGTCAACTATCAGCGAGCGCTGGAGGGGGAGCTCGAGCGCACCATTCAAACCATGCGCGTGGTGAAAAGTGCCCGCGTACATATAGTCATGGCGTCTGACTCGGTGTTCCTCGATCGGGAGCGTGGCGCCAAGGCCTCGGTGACGCTACAACTGCGCAATGGCACCCTCTCCCGAGACGACTTCTCCGCCATCTCTCGCCTCGTCGCCGGGGCGGTCGACAATTTAAAGCAGGAAGACGTAGCCATCATCGATGCCGATTCAAATGAGTCCCTTGGTACTGACGCGATGTCCGCATCGGGTCAGGGGATGGACCAGGAACTCACGCGCCGCCTGGTGGCAACCCTCGCGCCGGTATTGGGCGCAGAACACATTCGCGCCAGCGTCACGGTTGAACTCGAGCCCGGTACCAAGGAAGAGAGCCAGGAAAAATACGACCCCCAGGTCAGTGTGCCGCTAAGCCGCCAAACCTCCGAAGACCAGGCCGGCGGTGGACTGGCCAACGGAGGCGTCCCCGGAACGGCGAGCAACGTTCCCTCCGCGACGAAGCCGCCCGTCACTGCCACCGTGGTCAAGGAAACCGGCGAGAGCTCAAAGACGGAGAGTGCAACCTACGGCGTCAATCGCACCACGATGCACACCACCGAGCCGGCAGGCCGGGTACGGCGGATGACAGCGGCGGTGCTGGTCGACGATGCGGTCGAGCGCAGGCAGGAAAAGGGCAAGACCATTGAGACCCGTCATAAGCGCACTGCCGACGACATGAAACAAATCACTGACCTCGCCCAGGCGGCGATTGGCCTCGATTCAACGCGTGGCGATGTGATCACGGTGCAGAACATGTCCTTTGAATGGCCTGATCCGGTCACGATTTCAAAAATAACCAAGCTTGAGCTGGTGCGGAAGGGTCTGCTGGACTACTCCTCCGTCATTCGTTACGCGGCCCTGCTGGTGCTCTTCCTGCTTGTCTATTTCCTTATGCTGCGGCCGGTGCAGAATCGGGCGCTGGGATCAGGAGCTGGGCTGCTGGCGCAGATTCGCACCATGGAGCCGCAACCCGCGGCGCCCATGATGTCGGCCCTGCAGCCGGTTCCGCTGGCTGCTCCTTTAAGGACGATCGCATTGAAGCGGCAACTCGCCGATTTCGTAAAAGCAGAGCCGGAGAGCGGCACCAGCGCGGTGCGCTCCTGGCTGCGCGAGGATGAGGCCTGATGGACAGCGCAGCCCAGGAGGTGACCGGGATCCGCAAAGCCGCGATTCTGCTGATCGCGCTGGGAGTGGATACCGCCGCCACCCTGTTTCGCCACCTCTCAGAAGACGACCTCCAGCGTCTGGCCGAAGAAGTATCCGGTCTAGGAGCAGTCTCTCCAGAAGCCTCTCTTCAGGTTTTAGAGGAGTACGAGCGAATGACGGTGTCTCAGGATTACGGCACGCAGGGCGGTCATGAATACGCGAAGCGCACGCTTGTAAAGGCGTTCGGCGAAGTGGGAGCGGAGAACATGCTTGATCGGCTTACTGCTGTCCATCAGAAGCGTGCGGGCCGGGTCGAGTCCCTGCAGAAGGCGGATCCACAACAACTGGCGCGCTTTCTTGAGGGCGAACACCCGCAGACTGTGGCCCTGATTCTCGGCCACCTGAATGAAAAGCAGGGCTCGGCGCTGCTAATGAGCCTGCCGCAGGACATCAGGGCGGAGGTCGTGCAGAGGCTCGCGAACCTCAGGCGCTTTTCGCCGGAGGTCGCGGAAAAGGTGTCGACGGCCCTCAACCTGAGGCTCAAGTCAGTAAGTGACCGGGGACGGCGCAGCTACTCTGGACCTCAGAATGTCGCCGATCTGATGAACTCCATCAACGCTGCGTCCGCTGGCGAGATATTGGAGGCAATCGAAGTGCGGGACCCGAACCTCGCGATCGGCATTCGCGACCTGATGTTTACTTTTGATGACTTCATCGTGGTAGCTGAGACTCAGATTCGCGAGTTGCTGGGTATGGTCGATAAGAAAGTGCTCTGCGTCGCGCTTAAAGGCGCTACAGAAGAGATGCGGGACCACTTCTTCAGGACGATGTCGTCGCGCGCCGTCGAGATGATGAAGGAGGACATGGAGTCGCTGGGGCCAGTGCGCAGCAAGGACGTAAGCAAGTCGCAGGCGGAGATCGTGGCGACTGCACGAAAACTTGAATCTGACGGCAAGATCGTGTTGAAAGGCGATGGTGGCGATGAGTATATCTAGCACCAAACTGTCAGCGCCCATCCTCATCCCCATGAGCTCGCTGACGTACCAGGACTCGGCAGACATAGCCGCGGCTGCGAGGGCAAAGGGCGCTCCTAGCACGCTTGACCTTGAACACGAGAAACAACAGGTCTGCGTGCTCACAATCCAGGAACGCGACGAGATGGTGGCGGCGGCGACAGCCGAAGGAGCGGCAAGCCGGGATGTGCAGATCCGTCACGAATTCGAAGCCAACTTCCAGAGAGAAGCTGCGGGGATCGCTAATGCAATTCAGGCGTTCGTCCAGGAGCAGCAGAACTACTTCGCACGTGTTGAGCAGGAAGTCGTCAGTCTCGCCCTGGCTATCGCAGCCAAGATACTTCATCGTGAGGCGCAGGTAGATTCCATGTTGCTTGCGGCGCTGGTTCGCGTCGCGGTGAACCAGTTGCACGACGGCTCCAAGGTTTCAGTGCGCATTCGTCCCGGTGAAGCGGCGCGTTGGAATGAATTCTTCCGGAATCAAAAGAACCGTGCCGTTGTCGAGGTCATCGAGGATTCCAATCTTGGCGCTGATGACTGCATCCTCGAAACCGATCTCGGGTCTTCGAACTTCAGTATCGATGGACAGTTGAAAGAGGTGGAGAAGGGTTTCTTTGACCTGCTTGCCTTGAGGCCGGGCAAATGACCGAGCGGATAGTAGAGGGTCAGCATGCCAAGAGCAACCGACCGTTGGCGCCGTACTTTCAGCGGCTCGAGCGTTCTTCCACGCTGCGATGGAAGGGGCGTGTGCTACAGGTCAATGGAAGCCTCATCGAGTCGGAGGGCCCGTATTGCTCCGTGGGCGAGCTTTGCGAAATAACCGGTTCAAACGGGCTTACGTTCCAAGGGGAGATCGTAGGCTTTCGCGGGTCGACAATGCTCACAATGGCAGTGGATTATCCGCGCGGCATTCGCTTTGGGGACAAGATCGTAGCCTGGGGGAGCAGGCCCTCGGTCCGGGTTGGTCCGGAGATGCTGGGCAGGGTGATCGATGCGAACGGCCGTCCTATCGACGGCAAGGGCCATTATCGAGGAGTGCGCTCCCTCTGGATTGATGGTTCAGCGCCGTTACCGCTCGAACGGATTCCTATCCGGCAGCCTTTGGGGTGCGGCATACGTGCGCTCGATGCCTTCGTGACCTGCGGGCGGGGGCAGCGGCTCGGGGTCTTCGGAGGAAGTGGAGTCGGCAAAAGTACCTTGCTGGGTATGATGGCGCGCGGTACAGGCGCGGACATGACGGTGCTGGCGCTGGTTGGGGAGCGGGGCCGTGAGGTCGGTGAATTCCTCGAAGTACTTGGCGAGCATGGCTGCGCACGCTCGGTGGTCGTGGTATCGACATCCGACCAGTCGCCTCTATTGCGATTGCGCGCGGCGCTGACCGCGACCGCCGTAGCTGAGTACTTTGCCGCGACCGGGAAGCAGGTCCTTCTGGTGGTCGACTCTCTGACACGGTTTGCGATGGCGCAGAGGGAAATCGGGCTCTCTGCGGGCGAGCCTCCCACCGCGAAAGGCTATACGCCCTCCGTGCTAACTATGCTGGCGCGACTGGTCGAGCGTGCCGGCAACTTCAAAATCGGCAGCATCACCGCCTTCTACACGGTATTGATGGAAGGGGACGATCAGCAGGACCCAGTGGCCGATACGGTGCGATCGCTGCTCGATGGCCACATCATGCTAGATCGGAATCTTGCGATGCGCAACCACTATCCGCCAATTTCGATCCTGGACAGCCTGAGCCGGCTGATGCCTAACGTCACCAGCGAAGCGCATGCAAACCATGCGAAAGCGCTGCGTGTACTTATGGCTTCGTATGCTCGATCGGAAGATCTGATTCGCATCGGCGCATATCAAAAGGGCTCTGACCCGCTGCTTGATCGCGCGGTAGAGGTACTGCCTATGGTCAATGCATTCCTCAATCAGCGGCCATCTGAAATCTCAACTCTGGCTCAATCGATACAATCTCTGCTTGTTCTTCCCAGTTGAAGCACCTAGCTCCGAAGCCACTAGACCGAAGCAGCACGGTAGAAAGGACTTTACCAATGAGCTTTCAATTCTCTCTTGCCGCAGTACTCCGCATTCGCCTCAGCCTTGAAGAGCAGGAGGAGCGCAAGCTTATCCGGATCGTTCAGGAGATTGCTCTTAGCCGGCAGCATCTCGACGCCGTCGATGCACAGGAGGAGGAGGTGGTGAGACGACGGCATGAAAAGCTGGCCATTGCGACACGGGCCACGGGATTGCACGAGTCGTATGGGCAGATTGAGGAACTGAAGCAGACACGCGGGGAACTTGAAGAGCTCCGGCGCGGACTGGTGCAGTTGCGGGCTGAGCAGATGAAGGTTTACGCTACTGCTCACCGTAACCGCAGAATGCTGACCGACCTCTATGACGAGCGGCGCGCAATCTACGATGCCAACCTCGCGCGACTGGAACAACTTGCAATAGACGATACCTTCGGCGCACGGCATAACCGCCGCTAGGCAAGGTTTGCCGGGGGTGTCCCGGCAAGTCCTGCCGCATGGTGCCGGGTTCCGGTCTTATCCCTTCCTGTGTCCGCCGAGATTTCCCTGTAAGTGATAGAAACCATGAACAGCCAGCCTGTAAAATCTGCTTTCTTCCGGTACAAGTCTTTGGCCGTTAACGTGCACTTAGGAGTGCGTGCTCAACCTGGTACCCAGCAACCCCGCTTCAACGCCGTCCATGCCTCCGGCGTCGATCAACGCAGTGCCTGCGAAGCAGGACGGGTCGTTCAAAGGTGTTGTCGATCAGGTGACGGCAAGTCAGATTCCCGCGAACAAGCCTTCGGACGCAACTCCCAGGACCAAAAAGAATAACAAGGATGATTGCGGCGAAGCGGCGGACCGGAATGAGAAAGATAAAACCGCCGGGCCAGCCAGCGGTGCCGTTGCGGCTTCGCCGCTGCCGCTGCCGCTAATGGCACAACCCATTGCAGTACGACAATCCCCCGGCAACCGATTGGCGGCTGCTACATCCCCGGCTGATACGGCTCTTCAAAGTGGCGACTTACATCTTCCCCATAGTGCAAATGATTTCAAAAATGCTGCGGCGCTCCTCGACGGTCCCCGGAATACTCCTCCCATAAGAGACGGGCATATTCCAGTTGTCGAAAATCCGCCACTCAAAACTGGAGAGGCGCCTAAGAATGGCGGCAAGCCTTCTACCGGGCCGGAGATTCTGAAGAAGCCATTAGAGCTTCTCCGCGACAAGAGCTTGTCGTTGCCACCGGAAGGCCGGCTTCTAGGAGGCTCTCTCCCTACTAGTCATCTCGCCACCAATGATGCTCATAACGCGAGGTCACAATCAAGTTCATCGCTTGCCGGCGCTCAGACCTTAGGCACAGGTGTTGGTGCTGCGGCAGACGCGGAGAGCAAGGGGTCGGGTGAAGGTTCAGCCCGGAAGGATTCGGCTACATGGGAAGCCGGAATTCGGCCCAAAGGGGCTGCCCCTGTTTTCTCACATGCGGTCACCGATCTGGCAGCCGGCGAACTCGCGACGCCGCGCGCGACGCCTGATCTTCGGCCGGACGCGGCGGCAAGCCAGTTTTTCTCAAGTAAGGCAGAGACGCTCTCATCGTCTGGCGAACTCCGTCAAGGCAGCAGGGATGGGGCGATGGTACAGGCGGACGTGTCCAGTTCTAAAGCTGTCGACGCCGACGCGTTGTCCGTGGTGCATTCTGCCCGGCTACTCCAGTCTGTGAACCAATCGGAGATGCGGCTCGGGATGCACTCCGCCGAGTTTGGAAATATCTCTATCCAGGCATCGCTTAACCGGGACAGGATGGCGGCTCAGATTTCAGTCGACAGCCGAGATCTTGGAAAGGCCCTCTCATTTCACATTCCAGACATGCAGGCGCGGCTGGGCGCCCAGCATGGTGTGCATTCTCGAATCGCGCTTCAGGGGCCGAATGCGGATTTCGGAGATCAGGGGCAGGGGTCGAGACAAGGTGCTCACTCGCAGAGCGGGGCCGGCGCGAGCGGTACTTCGAAGCGCGGATCCGATGTGAACGCCGTCGACCGGAATACTCAGCTTGCGGCCGGCAGCCAAATCGCCCTCGGTGCCTCGGGACCACAGGGGCTGGCAGCCCGGCTCGACCTCAGGATTTAGAACCAAGGCCGCCTAAGAAATAAGAGCCAAATCAGGAAGTTAATACGGAGGGAATATGGCACATCACATCACGGCAAATCTACTAGCCCCATCGATTTTCCAGAGCATGCAAGCGGCTCTGGCGACACCTAAGAAGTCAGCCGCGGCGGTCGTGGCAAGTCCCACGGCGAACAGCAGCAGCGCAACCGATTCAACCGGAATCGGCAGCACGTTTCTGAACCTGCTCATCAAGGAGCTACAGAACCAGGATCCCAGCGCCCCGATGGATTCGACGGCCATGGTAGGCCAGATGATCTCGCTCAATCAACTCGATCAACTCATCAGTATCGACCAGAAGGTCGCGATACCGGCGACTTCAACTGCAGCGTCCGCTATCGCAGCGGGAACCCCGGCACCCGTTTGGTCGACGGCTATACCCTCATCCGGTGCAACATCGACAGCCGCCCGCATGACCACCGCGCAACCGCAGGCGCCAAGCCTTGCAGACCTCTTTCCGTTTAAGCAAGGTTATACATCCGCACCGCCGGAACCTATCTTCGGCGGCATGAACGGCCAGTCGCCGATTACCGTAGACGATTCGGCATTTGGTCTGCCTGCGGCCACCAGCGTTTCAGGAGGCAAATAATGTCGTTCTTCTCCGTACCTTTGTCCGGCCTCACCGCTGCGCAGGAACAGCTACAGTCCGTCTCAAACAATCTGGCGAACATCAACACCGACGGATACAAGGACCAGACAGTCTCTTTCAGCGATATCTTTTTCCAGGCCGGTACAACGAATGGCAGCGGCGACCCGCTGCAGACCGGGGTGGGCACAAAGGTCGCATCGACCAATGGGGATTTCACGGAGGGCAATCTCAGCCCGACCGGTATAGCGTCAAACATGGCGTTGCAGGGGGACGGGTTCTTTATCACTCAGCAGAGTGATGGGCTGAACGAATACACTCGCGCCGGCGATTTCACTGCGAACTCGTCTGGCGAGCTGGTAACGCCAGGTGGAGACCTCGTCCTCGGGTATGGTGCGGAGGCTGGAATCGTCTCTGCCTCCGGGCCCTTGCAGCCCTTGCAGGTGGGGAGTAGCGCGGTTGCGCCGGCAGCACCTACAACGACTTTCAATATCACAGCAAACCTGCAATCCAGCGCGGCCGTAGGCGCAACGGCTTCCACTACCTTCACCGGTTACGACTCGCTTGGGACGCCCCACATTTTTACCGTTCAATACACAAAGACCGGTTCAAATGCGTGGAGTTACAACATCAGCCTTCCGGCCGCCGATACTGGCGGGCCCGGTACGTCAACCACAGTGGCAAGCGGCAATCTGGTGTTCAGCAATACGGGGCAGCTAACAGCACCTACGGGCACCGTATCAGGCATCGCCGTCTCGCCGCTCGTAGACGGCGCCGCACCGATGAACATGACATGGAACCTGGACGACAACTCCGGTAATCCGACTATTACCCAGGTCGACAATCCCAGCGCGACCAGCTACACCAGTCAGAATGGGTATGCCAGCGGAAGTCTCCTGAGTTACGCCGTACAGCCCGACGGCACCATCGAAGGCACATTCTCCAACGGCAAGTCGCTGGCTTTAGGGCAGGTGGCCATCGCCAAGTTCGCAAACCTGCAAGGCCTTTCGAGGTCCGGCAACAACAGCTTTGAAGAGACGGCGGCATCTGGACTGCCGGTGGTGGGAGTAGCTGGTACGGGTGGACGGGGAACGGTAGTTGGTGGCTCGGTTGAACAATCAAATGTAGACATCGCGGCTGAATTCGCCAAGATGATTGTGGCCCAACAGGCTTATCAAGCGAATGCAAAATCGGTCACGACATTCGACCAGATTTCGCAGACCACCATCGCCATGAAGACCTAGCAGTAGGAGTTAAGTGGGGCGTCGCGCGAGATGTCGCGCGTCGCCTTAACTCTAGATGAGAGCTCTTGATGCGGACTATTCTTCGTCCGCGCGAGGCTCTCGTCTTTTGCTCTCACCTTTGTTCTCATATGGCGCTAATTTTCCGCGCTGGCGGTGCGCCCTATTAGTGCCGCTACGTCGCTTTGTCTTCTGAAGCGCGCAGGCTGGTCGAGAAATTCACCGCAAACCGCCGGTCTGCAGGCGCGGCGCACTCATCCGCTCCGCGCGGGTTTGCGATGACCGGCGTCATGCTCTCGTCCTGCGAATCCCGATCGCATGCTCCTGATTGGTCACGGGATTGCTATACCACCCATCGAAGCGTTTCCCTCAAAAGCTTTGGTTCCCATGGCGGCGGCGATTGGCCGTGCGTGTAAGACCATTTCACGGAGCAGGATGAGCACAGCCCCACTGATGACGGATGCAGCCCCCAGGGGCCCTCAGCTTGTCGAGATGCGCCCCGCGGATGACCGCCTGGACGCCTTCGGCTGGCTGCCGTGCACGGTGACGATCGATTTGCAGCTGGTTAATTTCACCATTGGAAATCTGCTAAAGCTCAAACTTGGAACCGTAGTCGAGACCGCCTGTAATCAGACTCGGGACCTGCCGCTCCGAGTCAACGGAAGGCTCATGGGCTGGACCGAATTTGAAGTGGTCGGCGACCGCCTGGCCGTGCGGCTCACGGACCTGGCATGACAAGTCTTCAAATCGCTACCCGGCCTGGAGGTCTGGTAAAAGCGGCAATCGAGTGGGTTCAACGCAGACGGAAGGCGCAATCGAGGCCGGGTCGTTTGCGGATCGCGGAGCTCGTCTCGCTCGGTGACAGGCGCCTCGTGGCCGTTGTCGAACTCGACGGGCGTCAGTTCCTGCTCGGCTGCGGGCCATCGACGGTGACCCTGCTTGCGCAGATCGAAGTCCCAGGTGGGGTCCCAGGTGCGGCCCCAGCAGCGGTCCCAAATGCGGCCCCAGCAGCGGTCCCAGACTCCGAAACTGCGCCGCGGTCCATTGCGAATCGGGATTTCAGCGGCGTACTCAGGCAGGCATTGTCCGCGAACGCGGCCGCCCGATGATGGCCCTCGCTGCGTTGCCACTTTTGGCCAGTCTGGCGGACGTCGCACCCCAGTTGCCAGGCGTGCAGGTGACGGGCCTCGGGGGCGCTTCGGCCCCGTGGACGATCGTCGTTCTGCTCACCTTCCTGACGCTCATCCCTTCGCTGCTGCTTTGCATGACGCCCTTTGCACGACTGCTGATCGTCTTCCACTTTCTGAGACAGGCACTGGGATTGCAGAGCACTCCGTCGAACCAGACGCTTATCGGGCTGTCGATGATTCTCACCTTCTTCCTGATGCAACCGGTCGGGACGCAGATCTACAACACGTCGATCGTGCCGCTCGAAGCGGGCCAGATCACTGCACTCGAGGCGGCGTCCCGAGGCAGCGGCCCCATGCGCCACTTCATGATGCATTACGTGAGGGAGAAGGACGTAGCTCTCTTTCTCGACCTCGCCAAGGAGCCGCGGCCCACCAGCGCGGACGACATATCGTTGCGGGTTTTGCTGCCAGCGTACATCCTGTCGGAATTGAAGGCGGGCTTTCAAATTGGGGCGGTGTTGTTTCTTCCCTTTCTTATCGTTGACATGGTGGTCGCTTCGATCACTACATCGGTCGGCATGATGCAGCTTCCTCCCGTCGTGATCTCGACGCCGTTGAAGCTGCTGCTTTTCCTGATGGTAGATGGATGGCACCTGCTGATCGGTGCACTGATGCGCAGCTTCAATTGAAGGCCATGAGGAGTATCAAATGGGAATAGATCAGGTAGTCGCACTGGGGCGGTTGATGTTAGAGGAGGTCGCCCTTCTGATAGCGCCGATCCTGCTGGTGGCGATTGCGGTGAGCTTGGTCGTCAACGTGGTGCAGGTGCTGACTTCGCTGCAGGACCCGACCCTCTCGACTGTCCCTCGCCTCTTCGCAACCGGCGCTGCGCTGTTTTTTCTCATGCCTTGGATGTGGCGCCATCTGGCCAACTACACCGTACATTTGTTTTCCGACTTCCACTCCATCCTGCAATGAAATTTGACTGAAAAGCACTTCGCCTCACTCTGCAAGGAACACGTTCCCCTAAACATTATGCAAGCGACCGCACTTCCGTTTCTGGATCTTTCGTCGATTCACTCGTCGCTGATCACCACGGTCACTTCGTTCGGCACGATTGCGCTGCGGGTTTCAGGCTTGATGCTGTTCGCCCCTTTTTACGGCAGCGCCGCGATCCCGGCCCGCATCAAGGCGGTGTTGGTGTTCGCCGTAACGCTGCTGCTCTTTCCCATCGTCGCACCGGGGCTGCCGGTGTTGAGCATGGGGCAGTGGCCGCTACTTGCCCTCAGCGAATTGATGATCGGGGTCGCGATGGGAGTCGCCACCAACCTCGTCTTTGACGGAGTGCAGATGGCCGGCCAGGTGCTGAGCATTCAGATGGGCTACTCGCTGGTCAACATCCTCGACCCGCAAACACAGGTGGATTCAACTGTGGTGGCGCTCTTTCATCAGACCATCGCGATGCTGATCTTTCTGCGCCTCGACGTCCATCTCTGGCTGCTGCGGGCGATTGGATTGAGCTTCAATTATCTTCCTCCCGCGCCTTTGCATTTGAGCAGCGCTTTCACCCTGGCCACCCTCAATGCGGGGGCCAGCGTATTTGAAATTGGAGTCAGAATCGCTGCGCCTGTGCTTTCGGCGACCCTACTGGCAGACATTGTTCTCGGGCTTCTGGGCAAAGCGTCACCGCAGCTACCACTGATGCTGCTCGGCCCCGCGGTCAAGAGCATTCTCGGCCTGGTGATTCTCATAACTGCGATGAAGTATTGGCCTGACCTCTTTCAGCACATGTTCGTGAACTCGATGAATTATGCCGATCGCCTGCTGCATCTGGCGCGGCAGGGATAGCAAAAGACCTTAGGAGCCTATGGCGGACAGCAACAAAACAGAGGAGGCAACACCCAGGCATCGCGAAAAGGCGCGCGAAAAGGGTCAGATCGCGCGATCGCGCGAACTGCCTGCAGTGTTTGCGATGGCTGGTGTTGCCTCTGTTCTCGCGCTGATGTCGCGCACCACGGTCACGCATTGGACGACGCTCTATCGCAACACGCTCGATCTTGCGGCCTCGCAAGACCTTGGCACCAACGGCCCCGTCCTCTTCTGGGCTATGGTCGAGGTCTTTCGCTGGATTGTTCCGATACTTTCCGCCGCGATGTTGCTGGCGCTGGCTGCAGGCCTTGGCCAGGGAGGGCTGGTCATTGCCCCAGAGGCGCTTTCGCTAAAGTTTGATCGCCTGAACCCGGCGTCGCGGCTCAGCCACATCTTTTCGCCGGTCGGGCTGAGCAACATCCTCAAGTCGCTGCTGCCCTTTAGCGCGATCCTCTGGGTGAGCGTGCACTGCATTCAGAACCACTGGGAGCAGATCGTGCTTTCCTCCTACCTCGGCCTGCGTGCCTTCGCGATGTTTGTCGGAAGCATGGTGCTCGAAGTGGCTTGGAAGGCAGGAATGATCCTGCTGGTCTGGTCCGCTGTCGATTACCTGCTGACGTGGCAGAAGCAGGAAAGTGACCTTCGCATGAGCAAGGAGGAGATCAAGAAGGAGTCGAAAGACACCGACGGCAACCCGGTAATCAGGCAGCGTATTCGCAGCCTGCAGCGCCGCATGCGTCGCATGCAATCGCTCAAGGCAGCAGAACTTGCCACCGTCGTAGTTACAAATCCAACCCACTTCGCGGTGGCGCTGCGCTACGAGGAGGATATGACCGCGCCGGTTGTCGTTGCCAAGGGCCGCGACCTGCTCGCCGAGAAGATCAAGCAGATGGCCCGCGATAAAGGGATTTTACTGATGGAGAATCGCGCCCTCGCGCAGGCGCTCTATAAGACGGTCGAGGTTGGGGATGTTATTCCCTCGCGGCTATATCAGGCGGTCGCCGAAATCCTGGTCGTCGTCTTCCGAGCTCAGGCCGAGGTCCGCCAGCAGGAGGCAGCACGCCGTTCGCGCAACGCTTCCGGAGAACAGGCTAACGCGGCAGGAACTCGAGACCAGAGATCTGTCACGCCCGCGGCCTCGGGGGCGCAGGTATGAAACCGGTCACCGTGGTTCCGCCTCTGATCAAGAAGCCTTCCGGCCTGATGGCGTTTTTTCGCGCTTCCGGTGAATGGATCATTCCGATCGCGGCGGTCAGCATGGTCTTCGTGATGCTGGTGCCTTTGCCCAGTTTCCTGCTCGACCTGCTGCTGACCATCAGCATCACCGCCTCCGTACTGGTGCTGCTGACCGCGATCCAGATACTTAAGCCGGTACAGTTCTCTGTTTTCCCCAGCTTGTTACTGCTTCTCACCCTGCTTCGTTTATCGCTCGACCTGGCAAGTACCCGCCGCATTCTGCTGCATGGCAATGAAGGCCCATCGGCCGCCGGGAAAGTCATCGAGGCCTTTGGCCAGTTCGTCGTCGGCGGCAACTACATCGTCGGCTTCGTGCTCTTCCTGGCGTTGATCGCCATCCAGTACCTTGTCGTCAGCCATGGCGCGGTGCGTACGGCTGAGGTCACAGCCCGCTTTACATTGGACGCGATGCCGGGCAAGCAAATGGCCATCGACGCCGACCTCAACGCTGGGGTCATCAACGAACAGCAGGCCCGCAAGCGGCGGGAGAGCATTGCCCGGGAGGCGGAGTTCTGCGGCTCGATGGACGGCGCGGCGCGCTTCTCGCAAAGAGATTCGCTGGCGACCATTCTGATCATGGTGATCAACATCGTGGCCGGCTTCCTGATCGGCGTATTTCAGCAGGGAGTGCCATTCCAGGACGCGCTGAAGACGTACACCATCCTCACTGTCGGGGACGGTCTGGTGACCATCCTGCCATCGCTGCTGGTATCGGTTGCCGGCGGCATTGTCGTAACTCGCGCCGCATCCAAAGATTCGCTGGGCGTCAACGTTCGCAAACAGCTCTTCAACAGCCCTCGACTGCTGTGGATTGCGGGCGGCGTTT
>DASWUZ010000101.1:0-4957 GCA_036401395.1 Acidisarcina sp. | reverse complement strand
ATCTTCATCGCACTCGAGATCGCGATGACCCGCTATCCCGAAATTTCGCCCGTGCACACCGCCTGGAAACCCGAATCCCTGCCGCCCATTATTCCCCACTCACCCAGCCGGCTCAAAGGCGTGGTAGACCTGCTCGTCCATCTGGGTGGGGTCCTGTGGCTTGCCGCCGTCCCTCGCTTCCCATTCCTTGTCCTCGGTCCCGGCGCCAGGTACTTCTCCGACGGCAAGGTACAAGCCACACCCGCGGCGCAGGCGTTGTATTGGCAGATCATCGCACTCCTTCTGGTGCCCGTCGCCGTCAAGGCCTTCCTCCTTTTGCGTTCCTCTAAAAGAGGCCCGCTCAGCAGGAAAAACCGCATCTTGATTGAAGCCTTCAACCACAGCATCGGGATTGTGATTCTTGCGTTGGCAGTCCGGATGCGCGATTACTTCGTCGTCACCGGAACAGGCAGCAATCTGGCAGGCTATCGGCACGTCGTCGAGGTTTACAACTCGATAACGCACACCGCGATAAGCGTAGGTCTCGCAATCAATTCCGTCATACTTATCTGGACCCTGGGAAAGTATTTCCTGGGCGCATCCGATGGCAAGGCGGCGGGGTGGGCACTGCGCGCACCACTATAGTTGAGACGAAACCTCATGACGTTTAGTCCAGCGCAAGGCTCAGCGCATGGCGCACATCAGCCCCACGGACCCAGAAAATCGCGTCCGTGGCAATGCTGGTAGCGTGTCGGCGATACGCTTCAAATTCCGAGACACTAGAATCGCTCAAGGCCTGCGAACTCACCTCAGTCCGCATCTGGATTATCTTGATCATCGCCGGTATAAGCGACGCGGTCGTTCTATTGATCTCGCCGTCCATTCGCCTACTCAATCGGCCATTTGAGCGCCACGTCAAGTCTGGATAGAGTACGTGCGACGAGTTGGCTCCGGCGCTAGGCTGAAGGCGCCTTGAGATTGGGGAGCTGATTTCCTAGCCAGGCCTGGATGGCCTGCTGCATCTCGGGAATCTTGCCTGCGAAGAAATGATCGGCACCAGGAATTAGGACCAGTTCGGCAGGCGGGGCGGCGGCTGCAATGATGGCTTTCAACGCAGGGCTGGGGCCGTACTGGTCTTCGGCGCCGCTGATGAAGAGCTTTGGTTGGGCGCAAGAGGCCAGGAAATCGTACCGGTAATCGCGGCCCTCCGCATGGACAGGAACGCCGAGTGCTACAAGGCCGCGAACCCGGGCATCGCCGCAGCAGGCTTGTAGTCCGACATAGGCGCCGAAGGAAAATCCGACGAAGAGGACAGGCAGATGAAATTCGCGGTCAAGCCAGTCGAGGGCCGCTCGGACGTCGTCCTGCTCGCCGCGGCCATCGTCGTGGACGCCTTCGCTGAGGCCGGTACCGCGAAAGTTAAAGCGCAGCACTGGAAGGCCGTAGCCGTGGAAGGTTTTCATCGCGTTGTAGATGACTTTGTTGTGGATGGTTCCTCCGCCTAGCGGGTGGGGGTGGCAGGCCAGGACGGCGCAGGGTGCGGTGGGTTGCCCGGCGTTGAGGAGGGCTTCGAGGCGGCCTGCGGGGCCGGCAAGGCTGTCGATGCTGCGGAGGATCGCGGTCGGAGTGTTGGTGGTCACTGGCTCTTTATTCTATGTGGGGAAGGCGGGCGTTGGCGTGGTTTATGCGTGATGACCGGTGCGGCGGCGGGTGGCGGGAGCACAATTGAAGGATGAGGAAGAAGGTGGGGAAGGGCGAGGTCGCGCGGTTTCTGGATGCGTGGTTCGCGGTGCGGCAGTTTATTCAGGCGGCAAATTTCAATCGCTTTCAGGGGGCGGGACTTAGCGCCACGCAGTTCATGACACTCAATCTGCTTCCTTCCGATGGCGAGGGGGTCGCCATCGGGGAGCTTGCACGGCGCATGAATCTGAAGCCCGCTACGGTGGCCAAGACGGTAGATAGCCTGGAGGACCGCGGGATGGTTGCACGGGTCCGGCATGAGGAGGATAAGCGGGTCGTCCTCGTACACGCGACCGAGGCGGGAGTCGGGCTACAGAATACGGCTAACGGGGTGTTCCAGGCACAGATCGAACGGCTCTTTGAGTCGATCGCCCCGACGGAGCGTGAAGGGCTGATCATGGGCCTGGAAAGCGTGGTCCGCGCTGCTGGGCGGGAGGGCGTGTGGCGCGAAGGTGTGGAAATGGGAGAAGCGGCCGGGAAGAGTTCAGCCGGAAAGACTGGGTCCGTGAGGTCTTCGACCGAAAGGACGGCGACCAGGAAAGCGGTCAGGCATGTGCCGAGTGGCGCTCCTCGGGGGTCGCGTAGTTAGTCGCGATGTCCCTGGCTGAGATCTTGATTTTTGAGTTTGCCTGGATGGTTTCGGCGATCTGTTCGTCGGTGTGGCCCTGGGTGCGGAGGGTCTCGACCTCATCGCTGATCATGCCTACGAAGGCCTGGACGGGGAACATTTCCGGGGCGAGGCCGGCGAGGTCGCGGAGGGCTTTCTGAGCCCGCAGTGCTTCTTCGATGGGGTAGGTGCTTTCTGTCGTGGTCATGGGGTCTCCTTTGGTTGATGATGCCTGGTTGCCTGGGCGGTATGGTATTTCGTACTACGAAATAGATTGCGGGAGCGTAGGGTCGGTTGTCTAGTGGGTTTTTGATTTGGTCACAGCGGGGGCGAGTTTTTGGAGTGGGCCGGAAGTGTGGCTGTGGACTGAAAGCGAAATAGATTTCCTACCCACCTAAATCCAGGTTCGAGAAGTAGTCTCGGGAGCACCACCTTCAAAAAATAAGCTCGGGTCTCCGGCCTGGGTCACGTGTCTTTCGAATTCGACTTCGGACCAATCTCCCTGTGCAGGAGGATTTGGTGCAACTATCGCAAGACACCTCCCGATTCATTCTCAACAAACCAGCGTTCAGAGGGAGTAGCTCACGCCGACGCGTAACGTGCCTCAGGTATTCTGGGGGAATGGATTTCGACCCAATACAATTTACGCGTTGGCTGGTTGATATTGAGTCGATTACCTATCACGAGGGCGCGGTCGGGGCCTTTCTCGCAGAGTTTCTGAGCGGGCGCGGTTTTGCTGTTGAGCGGATGCCGGTTGAGCAGGCTGAAGAGAGCCGCGCAACCGGAGACCGGTTCAATGTATACGCGGGGCGCGCGGGCGAGACGCCTGATGTAGTGCTCTCAACCCATATGGATACCGTCCCGCCGTTTCTCAAGAGCAGCGAAGATGCGGACTATATTTATGGACGTGGAAGCTGTGATGCCAAAGGGATTATCGCCGCACAGATTGGCGCGGCCGCGCGGCTGCGCGACGCTGGCTTGCGCGTTGGGCTCCTTTTTGTGGTCGGCGAGGAGCGCGACTCCGCTGGCGCCAAGGTGGCAAACCTGCAGCCGCGCGGCAGCCGTTTCCTCATCAATGGCGAGCCTACCGATAACCGCATTGGTATCGCTTCAAAGGGCGCGCTGCGAGGGATGGTGCGGGCTACAGGTAAGATGGCACATTCGGCCTACCCTGAACTTGGCGAGAGTGCTATCAACAAGCTGGTCCGAGCCCTCGACAAGTTGATCGACCTTACCCTGCCGGTCACGGTGGATGTCGGGCCAAGCACGCTAAATATCGGAGTCATCGAGGGCGGACGCGCTCCCAATGTGATTGCCGACCACGCAGAGGCGCAGATCTTAGTGCGCCTTGTGGGGGATTCGCACGAGACCCGGACGGCGGTTGAAGCGGCGATGGCGGGCCTTGCCGAGGTGGAGTGGACCCTTGAGATTCCATTCATGCGGATGCGGAAAATCGACGGCATGGAGACGATGGTGGCCGCGTTTACCACCGACATTCCCGCGCTGACAGCTTGGGGCGAGCCGCTGCTGCTCGGCCCGGGTTCGATCCATGTGGCGCATACGCCGTTTGAAAAGCTGGCTAAGAAGGAGCTGCTTGCGGCCATCGATTTGTATACAGATGTGGCGCAGCGGCTGGTGTAGTGACGGGACCGGCTGGCACGGCTGTGTGTTTTTGCCTGGAACTCAGTTGCGGGATGATAAGAGAGATGCAAACAGCGGTGACTAGTCCTTGACGTCCAATCCCGAAGGCGTGGACGCAGAGTTAACAAGTAGTAGTAGTTCGCCGAATGCCGGTAATGTCCGGACAGGTGGCCGCATCTGGCGGATGATGGTAGGAGCCGGCGTTGGGTGGCTCCTGGCCTTCTCGGTGACGGTGCCACTCAAGATCGCTGACCTGGTGCGAGATGCCGCAGGCGACGAACGGCTGCTGCTCGATTCGCTGACTCATGGCCTGATCGTCTGGGTGCTTATCACGCTTGGACTCGCTGGAGCTTTTGTAGTGTTGCTGCTGGGCCCGCTGGCCACGCTAATTCCCTCGGGCTGGGTGGTAAGGTATCCGCGAATCGCTACAGCGGGGCTGCCAGGGCTGTTCTTACTGCCGCTTGGGTATCGCATGATCACTTGGGCCGCCATGCAGCCAGGGCCTTACGAATTTCCCGGTCCCATCTACGCCGACTACACGGTCTTCATTCTCGTTTTCTTTACGGTCGCATCGGTGATCTATCTGCGGCTGGTGCGGCGTGGCATGCGTGTTCCTGCTGCCTGACGGTCTGATCCAGCGGCTGGTACACCTCTATACGCTCCTTCCACGAAGCTGTTTCGCGCTAGAGGTTACACTTGCTTCGGATGGAAACCCAGACTAATTCTCTCGAATCGGCAGCGTCTTCTTACCTGAGGTCGGCGCGTCACCAGCCAGTGCAGTGGCAGGAGTGGGGCGAAGCGGCGTTCGCCTTGGCGGCCCGCGAAGACAAGCCCGTGCTGCTCGATATTGGCGCGGTGTGGTGCCACTGGTGCCACGTAATGGACCGCGAATCGTATGAAGACGAGGCCCTCGCGGCGGTCATCAATGCCCACTTCATTGCAATAAAGGTGGACCGCGACGAGCGTCCCGACGTGGACAGCCGCTACCAG
>DASWUZ010000100.1:0-3350 GCA_036401395.1 Acidisarcina sp. | reverse complement strand
CGCCCGCGTGTAGATTTGATCAATCTGCGCGAAGTGACCTATATCGGCGGACTTGTCCACGTCGGGGCCGACCTCGCGCGCCAAGGCAAGGTAGAGCGCCGACGCCTCGTCATCGGCGGCGCCGGTGGCCGCGTTGGTGCTGGCGTTTCCGCTGATTTGGTCGGTAAGCCGTTCGCTGCTTTCGGCGAGCATGTTCGCTACGCTAAGGCGTGTCCACGGGCGCAGCCCCGCAAAAGAAGTATCGACGTAGCCGAGGGCCGCCAGCCGCGACATGGCGGGATAGATCCAACTGTCCATGGGAATGTAGGGAGATCCCATGGTGGTTTCCTGGCGGGTCAGTTCCAGGCCGGGCCATACGGTCCCCCGCGCCGCCGGCACAACCTGAGACTCAGCGACGCCCGTAAAAATCAAAAGCGTTGCCACTGCTGCCATGATCTGCCCCAAAGCGCACCTCGACACGGGTCGGCCCCCGGCGCCCGATTCTGATCGGGGCTCAATTTACCTCAGCTCGGAGCATGGCAAAGCTGGATTAGCCATAGTACATGAGCGCGGCGGCTTGAAGATGCGCCAGGTAGCTTTCTCCTTTATTCGCGTTGCGCCAACGTCGGACGCGAATGGCTGGCCATCATAGGCCGCCATCCCGACAGAGAATCCGATACGAAATTAGTCCGAGGAATGCCAGTGAGGTATCCGCAAAAGCTGATAACCGGGTCGACCAATGCGTGTCTATGTGCTCAATCTGCCTGAACGTCGCGCCGTCAGCGATTTCTGCGGGCGCCGTCTCCGCCTTAACTCCGCCCTTTAACTCGCGCTTAAACCACGGCACCGCTGATGTAGGCTTCGAGGTGTTTGATCTTCTCCTGCTGGGCGGTAATGATCCAGTTGACCAGGTCGCCGATCGAGAGCACCGCGCAGACCCGGCCGTTTTCAACCACCGGCAGATGGCGAATGCGATTATCGGTGATAATCCGCATGCACTCGCCAACGGTATGCCGCGAGGTCACGGTGAGCACGGGGCTGCTCATGATCTCCTCCACCAGTGTTTCCTTAGAAGACCGCCCCAGCAGGATGATCTTGCGCGCATAGTCGCGCTCCGAGATGATTCCGTCGAGGTGGCCGTCGGTCATGACCAGCAGTGCGCCGACCCCTTTGTCGGCCATGCAGACGATGGCGTCATAAACCGTGTCCTTGGGGCGCATGGCGAAAATCTCTCCACCTTTGCGCTTGAGCATGGGGCCGATCGTATCGTTAAGCGGCATAGGCCATTCACCTCGGGAAACGGATGATATGCCCGCCGTAGGGCAACCGTCAATTCGCGAAGCCGAATGCGCTTGCCTCAGTCCACCGCATCGAGTCCCGAACTGGGCGCCTTCAAATTAGATACTGCTCGATCCAGGTCTTTCTAAAGGGCTGAGAGCCCATTGCCTGAACAGCGCTCCAAGCCTGCCGATCTAGATACCAGGGGGCGACCATGGACCACGCAGAATATGCATTCTTCGGACTGGCCTTTCTAATGGCCTACTGTATGGGGCGGAGAAAGACCTAGCACTCAATGTCGGTCGAGGCCAACATCCGTTTTCGCACGGTTGCCCTGCGATGTCCGCTATAGCCGAGCCCTTTGGGGGTGGCGCATAGACGGGAATTTGGCTAACTCTCGTCTATACGACCAGATGGCTTGTTTGATCAGGATTCAGGGCCCAAAGTTATATAAAAAGAAAATATTATATCGACTTTCGTTATTATACTTTGCGCCCGGGCCCGGTACCTGATGTGAGCTCCCGGCAGAGCGGGGCTCTTTATCTAATTATAGCTGGTCAGGCCTGATACTACGCCACGATGAATCAGGACGAGAGCTGTTGGCGAATTCAAATCACATCGTAGGGTCGCATCATGTCATTGTCTTCATGTTCGAGGATGTGGCAGTGCCAGACGTAGCGTCCGGTGTAGCCCTCGAATGGAATGATGATGCGGGTGACGACGCCGGGATCCGCGCGGACGGTGTCTTTCCAGCCGGACTCATTGGGCTCGGGTGGCAGCGCCGGGCCGGTGAAGTTGAAAGTGCCCTTTTCCTGAAACTGAAAGCTTTCGAAAGGCCGGCGGTCGAGTATCTGGAAGCGGACGAGGTGAAGGTGGATGGGATGAGAGTCGTCGGTCAGGTTGACGAGCTCCCATATCTCAGTGGTGTTAAGGGTGGGATTTTCGGTGACCGGAGCGTGCCAGGGCGTGTTGTTGAGCCGCATCCCCATCGAGCTTTGTACCATGTCGACCTGCTCGTCAAGGGTGAGACGACGCGTTTTGACGGCTTGTGACTCGGGAATTCGCTCTACGGTTCGCAGGGCTGGGGCCAGTTTGGTGGCGGCCTTCGCGGATATGCCGGTAGACGCGACCCTGAACTGCATGATTTCGAAGGAATCACTCTTGAGCAGGACGTTCTGTCCGCCAGACTTGCTGAAGTCGACGACCAGGTCTGCGCGTTCGCCGGGGGCCATCGCGACTCGTTTTCCCCCCACGGGCGCGGGAAGCAGCCCCTGGTCAGCCCCGATCTGCTCAAAGGTCATTCCGTTTGAGAAAGAGAAGCGATAGAAGCGGCCGTTGGAGCCGTTCATGACCCGAAAGCGATATTTGCGAGGCTCGACCTCAAGGTATGGCGAGAGCTTGCCGTTCACCAGGATGGCGTTGCCGAAGACCTCGGGGACCCAGGGCGATTTTGGATTCGCAGAGACCGGGTAGTAGAGCTGGCTATCGGCGCGCAGCAGGCGGTCGTAGATGAGCAGCGGAATCTCGTAGGGCCCGCGCGGCAAGCCGAGTGCGTCCTCGACTTCGTCACGAATCACGAAGAGGCCCTGGAGGCCGGCGTAAATATTCAGCCGGTTAATGCCCATGGTGTGGTCGTGGTAGAAGAGCAGCGCGGCATCCTGGTGGTTGGGGTAGTGGCAGGTTGTCGACTTGCCCGGTACATACCATTTTTCCGGATAGCCATCGCTCTCGGGAGGCGTGCGGCCCCCGTGGAGGTGAATGACGGTGCGGACCTCGGGAAGGCTAGCCTCCGCGCCATGGAGGGTGTGATCGATGGGGAGAAAGTGACGCGTGGGCAGTTCATTGGCCCATTCGACGAGGAGACCCTGGCCCTTGCGCGTCTCGAATGTTGGTCCGGGGGAGGACCCGTCGAAACCCCAAACGCGGGTCGGGGGAAGGTCGCGGTGAAGTTTCACCTCAATCTGCTGCATGGCGAGACGATAGGCGGGCAGCATTTCGTGCGGCTGGCCGGGGTTGGGGCGGAGGCCGATGCTGCGCGCGATGGCGGGAATGGGAAGGGGGTCGACGTAACGCGCCAGGGTGTTGGGGTCTAT
>DASWUZ010000099.1:0-2358 GCA_036401395.1 Acidisarcina sp. | reverse complement strand
GCGCATGGAGCAGCGTCGCGCTGCCGACGCCGATGCTCGTATGGCAGCGCTGCAGGCCAGTATCGAAAACATGCGCAGTCAGCAGACCGGCTTCCAGAACATGATGCAGCAGCCGCAGAACGCCGCTGTCCTCTCGCAGTCCGACTTCCTCAATCAGCTCTTCATTCGCAAATCGTTTTCCTGGACCGCGGTCATGATGGACCTCGAAGACGTGCTCCCATCCGGCGTCCAAGTCCTCAGTATCGATCCCATTCCAAACCCCGACGGCCACTTCACCATTCGGATGCGGGTGTCGGGCCCGCGCAACCGGGCGGTTGATCTCGTCCGCAACCTTGAGGGCTCGCGGCGCTTCCTCGTGCCACGGCTTGCGTCCGAGTCGGCCGAGACCACGACCGCCGGCCAGGTCAACGGATTCCCAACCACGATGCCCAACGGCATGCCCGCGGTCGAGCCCGTCAGCGCCGAGAGCGGCGTAAACTTCGACGTGCTCGCCGACTACAATCCGCTGCCCAACGTCGCCATGATCGTCGCCCAGTCTGGCACGGCGCCATCAGACGCCGCGCCACCCATCCGCGCAACTCATCGCCGGCGTCCCAAGCCGTCCGCGAAGGCCGCACCACCAATCGTCAGAGGTGCCCGATGAACCCCGCCTTTCGTGGCAGATTCCTCTCGCTCCTGAACCTTCACCTAGCCGGGGTAGCTCTCCTCATCATCCTGAATCTGTTTCTGGCCACTCGCCTCTTCCTAGCCTGGCGTGCTTCCGGGGCTGACCGCGAAGAGCAGATCGCCTCTGCACAACTGACCTACGCCCAGCTCCAGGCCCAGACCTCCCGGCTCAGCGGACTACCCCAGAAAGTCGACCGTGCGCGCAACGGCGCTGCCGCCTTCTACGACGAACGCATGCCCGCGCACTACTCCTCAATCGCCGCCGCGCTCGGCGACCTGTATGTCCACGACGGCGTTCACCTCGCCCGCGCCAGCTACGCACAGAGTCCCGCCATCCTTGGCCTGGCCGAGGTGCGCATCGACGCTAACGTTACAGGCGAATACCCCAACATCGCCCGCTTCATCAACGGCATTGAGCGCGACAAGACCTTCTTCGTCATCGACTCACTCACCCTGACCGGCCAGCAGGGCGGCAATGTCAACCTGCGCCTGCGCATGACTACTTATCTGCACGGTGCCGACGCGATGGCGCCCGCGACCCTGGAAGAAGTTAACGCCCGCCCGTCCATCGAAGGGGTGCGCTGATGGCCATCAAACTTGGCGTCGAAAACAAAAAACAGGTCGCCATCGCCGCCGTCCTCGGTGCTCTGGTCCTGTTCCTCGTGATCCGAATGCTGATCTCGAACTTCGGCAGCCCCTCACCGGCGCCGGTGACCTCCGCTACCACCGCGCCGCCTGCAACCGTCCAGACCGTGTCGACACCCGTGCGTACTGCAACAACTACCACCGCCGGGCACCCCGCCGTCAAGGCCCCGCACCTCGGCGCAAACCTCGACCCCAGCCTGCACTTTGAAGTCATGCGTCAGGCCGAATCCCTCGAATACGCCGGCCGCGGCCGTAACATCTTCTCCGCCACCTCAGCCCAGCTGGTATCGATTCCAAAAGTTACCCGCCCGGTTAGGCCCGTCGCAGTGGCTTACGTGGCGCCGCCGCCCGCCCCCCCACCCACCATCGACCTCAAGTTTTTCGGTTATTCGGCCCAAAAAGGCACCCGCAAGGCCTTCCTGCTCCACGGCGAAGACGTCTTCATAGCCGCCGAGGGCGAGGTTGTAGACCACCGCTACCGCGTAGTGAAAATCTCGCCCTTCTCCATCGATCTTGAAGACCTGCCCTACCACAACACCCAAACCCTGCCCCTGATCGCCAACTAATCAAACAGTAGTTACGAATCGGCTCGGACTGCTTGGCTTCACGATCGCTGCTTCAGCATGCGCCGGATATTTCGCTTTCCATGCAACACTGCAACGATCTGAACCGGCTTTTCCGGCCGATACACAACGGTGTAATTCGGATATCTCCTCAACATCCAGAATCGCGGGTCGTAAGGTCTGGTCGAGAATGGCCAACCATAGGCCCGTCGGCAAGAAAAACGCAGGCGTCGTAGATGGCTTGTTCCACCCGATCGGCAGCATTCTAACTGTCGTCAGCGATATATGACCAGATGTCGAAAATATCGGATCGGGCAAGAGGCGTCAGGACGTACAAAGCTTATCCCCGGGCCAAGTGCCAGTGGTCCTTCATTGTCTGAACGTCATGGCGCGCCCGCGCCCCATCGATAAGTTCGCCACGCTCGGCCTGAAGATAGCCTTCCTCAATATGGGCCGCTAACGCCTTGCGCTCCTCCTCGGTCCA
>DASWUZ010000098.1:0-13815 GCA_036401395.1 Acidisarcina sp. | reverse complement strand
CCGGCTCCGGCCCCGGTCGCTGCGACACCGGTAGCAGGCAAGACATCTGCACCCGCTCCTGCGGCGACCCCCCAACCGGGCGAGCTCGTTCCCATGACCCGCATGCGCTCGATCATCGCGCAACGCATGGTGGAGTCGAAGCGGACAAGTCCCCATGTCCACACCGTCTTCAAGATCGACTTGACCAAAATTGTTCGCATTCGCGAAAAGGAGAAGTCCAAATACGAACAGCGGAACGGCGTGAAGCTGACGTACATGCCCTTCATCACGCGCGCCATCATCGCGACGCTTCGCAAGATGCCGATCGTGAATGCTTCGATGGAAGGCGATGCGATCCGCTATCACCAGAACGTAAATATCGGCATCGCGGTATCGCTCGACTGGGGCCTCATCGTCCCGGTAATTAAGCAGGCCGAGGAGAAGAACTTCCTCGGGATCGCGCGGGCGATTGCCGATCTCGCGGCGCGGGCGAGGTCGAAGAAGCTCAAGCCGGATGAGGTTGGGTCGGGTACGTTCACGATCACCAACCCTGGAATTTTCGGCGAACAGTTCGGCACCCCGATCATCAATCAGCCCGAGAGCGCGATCCTCGGCGTAGGCGGCTTGTTCAAGGAGCCTACCGTGATCACGGATGAAAGCGGTTCCGACTCGATCGCGGTGCGTAGCATCATTCGGCTCACGCTTGGGTTTGATCACCGCATCGTCGATGGCGCTGACGCTGGAAAGTTCATGGCCGAGGTCAAGAAGTATCTGGAAGGCTGGAGCGAGGACATCGGCTAGTCTTCCGTTCTGCGACCACGCGGGAGCGAAGGGCAGGTTCCATGGTCTGCCCTTAGAATGAGCCCCGTCATTTATCCTCGAATAGACCATGTCGCAAGACCAAATCCTCAACCTCACGGCCTACGACGACCGCACCCTTGACGCAGCCTTCGCCAAACTAGCCGCTGAAGTTGATGCCACTGCGGCGGCCCTCTCTGATTCTGAACATATTGAAGCTTTCCGCCTGCACTGGCTGGGCCGCAAGCAAGGCCGCCTCAAATCCATCAGCGAAGCGTGGCTCAAAGCCGCGCCCCCGGAAGCCAAACGCCAGATAGGCCAGCGATTCAACCGCTTCAAGTACCTCATCGAACAGCGTCTTGAAGCGGCCACGATCCAGGCCCCTACCGTTACTGCCGCTCAGCTTGCCGCCGAAGCCATCGATATAACTCTCCCCGGCACTCGCCCCAGACTTGGCGCGGAACACCCGCTGATTCGCACGATGAACGAGATCGTCGCCGTCTTCCAGGCCATGGGCTACTCCGTCGGCGTCGGCCCCGAGGTCGAAACCGACTACTACAATTTCGAATCCCTCAACTTCCCGCCCAACCACCCCGCACGCGATACTCAGGACACGCTGGTCGTAGCCAACCAGGACCGCAAGCCCCTCCGCGACCGCCTCCTCATGCGCACCCACACCTCCCCCGTCCAGATCCGCACCATGGAGAGGCAGCCCCCGCCCGTCCGCATCGTCATCCCCGGCAAGGTCCATCGCAACGACGCCGCCGACTCGACGCACTCGCCCATCTTCCACCAGGTCGAGGGCCTCTGCGTCGACACCAACATCACGTTCAGCGACCTAAAAGGCACGCTCGACCACGCCATGAAAGCCTTCTTCGGCTCGACCGTGAAGACGCGCTTCTTCCCCTCATTTTTTCCCTTCACTGAGCCCAGCGCCGACGTCCAGATCAGCTGCATCTTCTGCGGCGGCAAGGGCTGCCGCAAGTGCAAACACTCCGGGTGGATCGAGTTGCTCGGCTGCGGCATGGTCGACCCCGCCGTCTTTGGATTTGTAGAGCAAAAGCGCGGCTTCGTGCAGGGAAAGCAGCCCGCCTACGACCCGGCGAAGATCAGCGGCTTCGCCTTCGGCATGGGCGTCGACCGCATCGCCATGATGAAGTACGGCATCAGCGACATCGGCCTCCTCTACTCTGGTGACCTGAGATTTCTGGAGCAATTTGCGTGAAAATACTCACCCAATGGCTCCGCGAATACCTCCCCGAGCTCGCCATAACCGATGCCCAGCTCGCCGAAGACCTTACCCTTCGCGGGATCGCCGTTGACGGCGTCTTCGCGCTCCCCGACGGCCAAGGCTCCCTATTCGAGATGGACATCACCACCAACCGCGTCGACGCCATGAACCACTACGGCATCGCTCGCGAGATGGGCGCGATCTACGACGTCCCCCTGCGCGATATTGACGCGTCGTTGCCTGCACCCGCGCCAACGTCAGTGCCCTTCTCGGTGAGGATCGAAGAGCCGAGCCTCTGCGGCCGCTTCACCGCCCGCGTAATCCGCAACGTTAGTATCACGCCGTCCACCGGCATCGTCGCTCATTACTTTCGCCTGCTCGAGCAAAAACAAATCTCAAACGCCGTAGACGCGACCAACTACGTAACCCTCGCCATCGGCCAACCAACCCACGCCTTCGACCTCGATAAAATCACCGGCGGCCTCATCATTCGCCGCGCCCGTAAAGGAGAACGCCTCCGCACCCTCGACGGCATCGAACGCACCCTCGACCCCGAAGACCTCATCGTCGCCGACGACCTCAAACCCCTCGCCATCGCCGGCGTCATGGGGGGCTACGACACCATGATCACCGCCGAAACCCGCAACATCGTGGTCGAAGCCGCCTGGTTCGACCCCGCCGCCGTGCGCCGCAGTTCGCGCCGACACGGCCTGCACACCGACGCATCTCACCGCTTCGAACGCGGAGCCGACTTCAACGCCCCGCCTCTTGCCAACGCGCTCGTCAGTCGCATCATCCTCTCGGCAGGCGGCCACCCTGAAGGCGACCTCATCGACATCATCATCCCCGCCATCGAAGCCCGCACTGCAAAGCGCCCCGCCATAAGCGTCCATCTCAGCGAAGTGCACCGCATCCTGGGCAAGACCGAAGACCCAGAGGGCATCACCGCCAAAACCACATCCACCGTCCTCAAGGCCCTCGGCTGCTCGCTGAACCCGACCACAACCAATCAGCAAACCGGCAACTACGAAGTCCAGCTCCCAAGCTGGCGTCTCGACCTCGAGCGCGAGATTGACCTCATCGAGGAAATCGCCCGCGTCTACGGCTACAACCGCTTCGCCAACACCCTGCCGCCGTTTGCTGGCGCAGTCGTTGAGCTACCCTGGGCAGCCAAAGAATCAACCCTCCGCCGCACCCTGCTCGCCAGCGGCTACACCGAATCCATTTCCAGCACCTTTTGCTCGGCGACTGAAGCGTCTGCCTTCGCCCCTCAGCCCAACTCCGGCGTCCCGCTCGGAAATCCGCTCAGCGAAGAGGCGGGCATGCTCCGCCCCTCGCTCATCCCTGGCATGATCAACATGCTCCAGCACAACCTCAACCGCGACGTCCCCGACGCCGCCCTTTTCGAAATGGGTACCGTCTTCGCGGGCACCACAGACTCAGTTAACGAACAGCCCTCCCTGGCGATCGGAGCAACCGGCCGCACGGGCTCGAAGAGCCCCAGCCACCAGCCCCGCCCCCTCGACTTCTACGACCTCAAGGGCGCCATCGAATCGCTGCTGAGCAAATTCACAAGCCGCTCCATTTACTACGACGCCTTTCCCGCCGGCTCCGGCCATCTCCCCGAGTGGCTGCACCCCACCCGCTCCGCCCGAGCAGTCCTCGACGGCGCAACGGTTGGCTATTTCGGCCAACTTCACCCCGCCGAAGCCCACCGCCGCAAGCTCAAACAGCCCATCTTCCTCGGCGAATTCTACCTCGACCGCCTCTATCGCCAGCCGCTGCGCCAGCCAATCATTGCCGAACTATCCCGCTACCAGGCGGTCCGCCGCGACTACTCCTTCCTCTTCGCCGACACGATCTCCTGGGCCGCTATCGACGGCGCTCTCAAAGCGCTTGCCATCCCCGACATGCAGGGATTCGAAGCAACAGAAATCCTCCGCGACCCTACCGGCGCAAGAGTCCCGAAGGGCTCCTATTCGATCCTCATCAGCGCGGTCTTCCAGTCCCCCGACCGCACCCTCCGCGAAGAAGAACTGCAAGACTTCTCCCAGCGCATCATCGCCGCCCTCCAATCCCTGGGCGGCCATTTGCGTTCCTCCGCGTCACCAATCACCTGACTTAGCCGAGCAATCGGCGCCCCAATCATCCCGCACTTTGCGATGAGCGGGTCTCAAATCAAGCATCCGCTCGGGGCTGGAATTTACGGCGAACATCTGCAGTTAACTCCGCCTCGCACAATCGCCGGCTTTTCACCATTTCCTCAGCGCGACCGGCGCTATACTTCGCTCAGCCACACAATAAGAAGGGATTTACGATGTCGACCTACGCTCTCACCGAGCCGGAACTTCCCATCACGGCTGACGACTTCGCCGCTCTCGAACACCGCGTGCTCCGCATGGTCGACCTGCTCAAATCCGAGCGCGAGGCCCGCGCCCATGCCGAGCGCAAAGTCGCCGAACTTCACCAGGCCCTCGACTCTCAGGCCGCCGATTTCGTCCGCGCCGACGAAGAGCTATCCGCCTTCAGGCGCGAGCGCGAAGAAGTCCGCACCCGCGTCGAGCGCCTTCTGAAACAACTCGACGAAGTCACCGCCTGAGCCGCATCATGCCTGAGAAAACGCCCCCCAGTCAGACCGAACTTTACCCCGCTTCAACGTCAGCAGCGAAGGCCGTCTCGGCGATCTCGGTCGACATCTACGACCAGACTTACCATCTCCACGGGCAAGACCCCGAATATGTCCGCCGCCTCGCGCACATGATCGACAGCAAGATGCGCGCCGTAGCCTCTCAGGGCAAGACGGTCGACTCCCTGCGCGTAGCCGTGCTGGCCGCCTTGAACGTAGCCGACGAACTGGCAGTGCTCGAAGAAAAATACGCCGCCCTAACCAGCAACGTGAGCGCCACTCAGGGAAGCATTCGGACCCGCGCCCACTCACTTGCGGGCCTCATCGACTCCGTCCTCGATACGGGGACTTAGTGCTACTGATCGGCTAAATCACCGGGGATGAAATAGTTGGCCGTGCTAACTAGGGTCAGCAGTTATAAGTCGTGAGTAAGTCACTTCTGGTAAGCCCTGATAAGTAAAAATAATACCGCACCTATAATAAGGATAAAGAGAATCGCGGAGTAAGTCACAAGTCTTATCTCGTCGCGCATTTGGAAGCCGGAGAGTATGGCGAAGGCCAGCAGGCTCCCAATTCCGGCAACGAAGAGTGCCATTCCACCAATGCGATTGAGCCTGTACCACTCCGCCTCCGGCCCGGACATGGTTGAGTGGATCCGCACACCATAGAATGAATTCCTCGGCACCTTCCCAAGTATCAAAGGCACGGAAACGAGAGATAGCAGCGTGGGCACTGCCACCAGGAAGTACCTGGCCACCATAAGGTCATGAGGACGCATTGCTGAATTCCCTTCTGTACATTCTTGCTTCCCGCATTTTACGCCCGGTACGCTGACAACTGACGTGCCCGGCTGATCTCCGGCTGTGGGGACACTTATAATTCACCTATGAAGAAGGCGGCGAGCGGACCCGCTGGAGTCCGCGACATAGAACACCTCCGCGAAGAAATCCGCCACCATGAATATCAGTATTACGTCCTGGACTCGCCCGAAATTGCGGACGCCGAATTCGACCTGCTCATGCGGTCGCTCAAGCAGCTAGAGGCCGCGCATCCCGAACTAGTCACCGCCGATTCCCCTACCCAGCGCGTCGGTGGCAAGCCCCTCGCCGGGTTTAACAAGCTCGCACACTCTCGTCCAATGCTTTCAATCGACAACGTCAACAGCGAAGAGGAGCTTCGCGAATGGGACGCACGTGTACGCTCGCTCGCTACAAGCCTTCCCGGGGCCAACCCCGGCAAAGACAACGAAGTTAGCTACGTCTGCGAATACAAGCTGGACGGCCTCTCCATGGCGCTGCACTATCGCGGCGCTGCGGGTCCGGAATCAAACGACAAATCATCGCACCTGCAGCGTGCGCTCACTCGCGGCGACGGCTCCATCGGCGAAGATGTAACTTCCAACGTCCGCACCATCCGCTCCGTGCCACTCTCGGTATCGGCCAAAAAACTGGCCGCCGCCAACCTCCCCACCGGCTTTGAAGTGCGCGGCGAAGTGGTCATGCCTGCCGCCGCCTTCCTCCGCTGGAACGAGGAGCGCGAAGCCGCCGGCCTGGCCCCAGCCGCCAATCCTCGCAACGGCGCCGCCGGCACCATCCGCACTCTTGAACCCAACCTGGTCGCCCAACGCAGGCTCGATTTCTACGCCTACTTCGCGCTCAAGCCCGACGGTACTAACCTCTTCGACGACCAGGCCGAAGCACTCGACGCCCTTTCCACCGCCGGCTTCCGCGTCAACCCGCACCGCGAAGCGATCCGCGACATCGATAGGGTCCTGGGCTTCATCGCCCGCGCCGAAGAGCAGCGCGTCGGCCTGGGCTACGAAATTGACGGCGTCGTTATCAAGGTCGCATCAACCGCACTCCAGCAGCGCCTCGGCTACACCGGCCGCGCCCCGCGATGGGCTGTCGCCTACAAATTTTCCGCGCGCTCGGCCGTCACCCGCGTCGAAGATATCCGCGTGCAGGTCGGCCGCACCGGCAAGCTCACCCCCGTCGCCATCCTCACGCCGGTCTCGATCGGCGGCACCACTGTCGCTCGCGCCACGCTCCACAACGCAGACGAAATTGCCCGCCTCAACCTGAAGATCGGTGACCTCGTGACCGTCGAACGCGGCGGTGATGTCATCCCCAAAGTTGTCGAGGTAGTCCCGCGCAAAGACGATGACCCGCACGCGCGCCACGACTTCCACTTCCCCACCCATTGCCCAGTCTGCAACAGCGAAATCGTTCGCGCTGAGGGCGAGGTTGACCATCGCTGCGTCAATGTCGATTGCCCCGCGCGCCTCAGCGAGAGCCTGCTCCACTTCGCCTCGCGCAAGGTCATGAATATCGAAGGCCTCGGGGAAGCGGTCGCCACTCAACTACTGGAGCAGGGGTTCGTCAAGAGCATCGCCGACCTCTACTCTCTCGACGAACCGGCACTGCTGTCGCTCGAACGCATCGGCGAAAAGACCGCGCAGGCGCTCCTCGCCCAGATCGAGCAATCCAAGCGCAACCCACTCAAACGCGTGCTCTTCGGACTCGGCATCCGCTTCGTCGGCGAACGCACCGCGCAGCTTCTGGCCGAGGAGTTCGGCTCGATGGACGCGCTCATGGCCGCGACTCAGCCGGAACTCGAGCGCGTAAACGAAGTTGGTCCCCGCGTTTCGCAAGCTATCCGCGAATTCTTCGATGAGCATAAAAATATAGAACTGATCGAGCGCCTGCGCAAAGCCGGCCTGACCTTCACCGCAGAGAGGAAAAAAAAATCCTCGCAGTTGGAAGGCCTTACCTTCGTCCTGACCGGCACTCTACCCAATCTGACTCGCGAAGACGCCAAGGCGCGCATAGAAGCCGCCGGAGGCCGCGTTGCAGGCTCAGTCAGCAAGAAGACGGACTACGTAGTGGCCGGAGAAGAAGCCGGCTCCAAACTGGATAAGGCCACCGGCCTCGGCGTAAAGATCCTCGACGAAGAAGCCCTGCTGCAGCTGCTGTCTAACTAGACGGCATTCAAGCCCGCTGATAAACGTCACCATAACAAAGCCATGGAGCACCCGGCTTCTGACACCCGGCGCTGCTTTGGGGGGGTGGGGGTGGGGGTATAGGGGTGGGGGGTAGGGTCGGCGGTAAGGTTTTGTGTCTTTGGTATGACTCGTATCGGTGCCAGGGGATATAGGCTGGCTTCGCCTGCTGGGAACTTGTTGTGTCTTTGGTTTCGGGCCGATGCGGATTGGAAATGGTTGCTGAAGTGGTACTTCGGAGCTGCAACCTATAAGTACTATTATACGTAGCGTGGTGGTTCACTACGCCAAATTTGGAGAAGAAAGCCGAAGATTTCTGGGGGACGCGGCTGGAGTAGTCCCACTCATGCGATAAGGCCGCATGAATGGGGCACCCGGCACCCCCGTCGGCCTAAACATGCATTCAACTCAAAAGAAAAGTGGCGGCAACTAGCCGCCACTTGACCGACCAGCGATCTAACTCAACGCTCCAACTCCTGTTCCGCCAGTACCGCGAAGAACGAATGCCCAAACGTTGTCGGGTGCACCCCGTCCCAGAAGTAATACACATAAGGATTGGTGCACAGCGAAGGAAGGCCTGTAGTGACCAGGCAAGGGTGGGTCACATCCATAAACCCATAATGTGACCCGTCAGCGAATATCGCTTGAAGCAAGCTATCAGTATCGATCCGGTAGATATGCGGGTCCAGCGCAAACGTCTCCGCTCCCAACTCCGTATCAAGGACCTTATTCAGCGCCACCGTTGCAGCGGTCGCAAAAGCGGAGATCCCTGCTGCTTTCGCCGCCGGCAGAAGCCCTACATCGAACAACCGGGGTATAAGGATGTGGGTCGCGCCCGAGCGTTCGAGCAGCCGCACGGTATCCGCCAGCTTATAGCCAATTTGTTGTCCCAGCTGCTCCGGCGAACCGCCGAGTGCGTTCAGGATGTCGTTGCCGCCGCCCTGAACGATGTAGAGTGCGTTCGGGTCGGCGTGCCACTGTTGGCTGGTCAGGTATAGCACCACCTGTTGAGGCACGCTCGGAATCGAAAGCGTTGGTGAAACCGGGACCGGGAAGAGCACCTCAGCGCCGCCAAAGGCAAAGTCAGTTCCGCCCAAAAGCGACGGGGTCATCGGCAAGTGGTAAGTACCGGCCAGATGTTCTACCCACAACTGTGAATTGGAGAACCGCCCATTGAAGTAGGGCGGAGCCGGATAAGTTCCTCCGGTCGCAGTGTAGATATTCCCAACATCGGAATAGCTGTCCCCAAAAACATAGATGGCATCAAAATTGGGCTTGTGCGACCCGTAAGCTGCGGTCGCGATGGTTGTAAGTGCCGCGGCAACCGCGACACCGATCCTCCCTGAAAATTTCATACTGTGTCCTTTCAGCTGTTATCCGCCGGCTACCGGCGATCATCATAAGGTCCTGCCAACCCGATTCGGGCGTTCCGGGTCAACTCAGTAAAGCGTGCCCCTGGCCTGGGCATACTCGCAAGCGAGAGTGGCGCTCCTAAAAAACGCGGGCCCGCACTCGCAAACATTTTGGCTGATAAAGGCGCCTGCCGACAAGCCCCTCAAATCTACGCTGAACAACGCGCGCTCAAGGCAGCCCACAGATGGGACAAGTCCGATGACGTCAAAGACCTGCTCAGTGATACGAGCAGGCCTTCACTGGCGTGGAGCGAAATAGCCCTTCTTCGTCCGCACCACATAGCGGCGATCCAGACAAAAGAGATAAATGGTCCGGAAGGCGCCATCGGATTTGAAATCCGCAGGCTTGTACGCCAGCGCGTACTGACTCCGCAGCTCATCCTGAATATTCCTGAAGCCGTTGGAGATGTCCTCGATGCGCTCCGGGAAGAATGCCACCCCGCCAGTGTCGAGCGAGATGCGGGTAAGCGTATCGTCGCCCTTGTCACGTGTTGGGCTGGTATTGGTGCTGATGGCGTAGACGATCGTCTCCGCGCGCTGGCACATCTTGATTGCATCGTCGCGATACGCGCGGCTCTGGTTGTCCTGACCATCGGATACGAGGATGATCGCCTTCCGCACCGGCTCGAGCCCCCGGGTCGTATCGAGCAGCTTGTCGTGGCATGCGGTGTAGAGCGCGTCGAACAGCGCCGTGCCCCCGCCGGGGCTTAATTTGTTGATGCCCGCCTGCAGCAGATCTTCGCTGTTGGTCCAATCCTGCTTCAAGTCTGGAGTAGCGTCAAACCCCATCACGAATGCCTTGTCAGACTTGGGGCGCAAGACCTGCAACAGGAATTCCACTGCCGCCTGCTGCTCAAATTCGAAGCGCTGCCGGATGGACGTACTCGCATCGATGAGCAGACCCACGCGGAGCGGCAGGTTTGTCTCGCGCGAAAAACTGAAGACCTGGGCGGGCGCCTTCTGGTCGTCCAGCAGCGCGAAGTCGCTCTGGCTCAGATCACGAACGAAGTGCCCGTGCCGGTCGCTGACCGTGAAGATGAGATTGACCTCATTCACCGTAGTGCGAATGGTGAAGGGGCCGGAGTCCGTCCCTGACCCCTGCACATTCGGTTGAGCGGAGGGCTGTTGAGGCTGTTGCGCGGGCGATTGCGGCGGCGATTGCTGGGACGAAGCAGGCGCAGTCACGGTGGCGGCTGGAGCTTCAGATGGAGTGCCGGTAGCCTGGGCGCCTGCAAACGATGGAAGAGCGCAAATCATCAGCACGCAAAGAATTTTCACTGAGTACGCGACTGAGAACCGGGCAGGCAAGCGGGACATTCGGGGATTACAGTGTTGCGAAGACCTCATCATGGGTAGCCATATTTTACAACCCGCGCCTGGCTGCCGGCGCACGCTTCTTCTTTGCGGGCTTCCCCGCGAACTGCTTTTCGTTGGGCAGCTTTTGATCGGGCAAAATCGGGGTGGCCCGCGGGGCCGCATCCGCGGTCAGTGGAGCAATAGGTAGATCCTCGATCAGCGCCAGATAGCTCACCAACTCCGCGGGCAGCGGAGACTTCAACACCAACGCGAACCCAGACCGGGGATGAGCAAACTCCAACTCTGCCGAATGCAGAAAATTCCGATCGATACTCAGCTTCTGCTCACCAAGCGCCCGTGCCCGGCTGTGCTTCGTCGTCGTTGCCGCAGCCACGCCAATCTCGGCTGCGGCGCCATACAGCGTGTCGCCAACCACCGGGTGCCCCAGAGACGCGAGATGCACTCGAATCTGGTGCGTCCGGCCGGTCTCGATGCGCACCGCCACGAGGGTAAAGCGGCCATACCTGCTGTGAATCCGCCGCAAAACCTTGTAATGGGAGATCGCCGTGCGGCCACCTTCGCTGCGCCGAGTCGTCATTCGCGTGCGCCTCACTGAGTCACGGCTGATGGGCGCATTGATTGTCCCGGCGTTCTCCTTCATCTCGCCGTGCACCAGGGCATAGTAGGTCTTCCGCACCTGGCGTCCCGCGAACATCTCGCCCAGTTTCAAATGCGTTGCATCATTTTTTGCGACAATGATCAGCCCGCTTGTCCCCTTGTCGAGGCGATGAACGATGCCGGGCCGCATATCCCCCGATGTCGACGACAATTGCTTGAAGTGATGCAGCAGCGCGTTTACTAAAGTTCCGCGATTGCGCGCGTCGTCGGTGGCCCCTGATCCGGCGTGGACCATCATCCCCGCGGCCTTGTTGATTACCGCGAGATCTTTGTCTTCATAAACGATGTCCAGCGGAATGTCTTCGGCCATGGCATGAAGCGGCTCAAGGCGCGGACTGCCGGTCAGCGTGATTGTCTCGCCGCCGCGCAGCTTCAGCGAAGGCTTCGCCGCCTTGGCATCCACCTCGACGCTGCCTTGCTCCAGCAACAACTGCACCCGGGCCCGGCTCACCCCTTCCAACTGCTGAGTAAGGTAAGCGTCGAGCCGCTGGCCGGTCGCTTCGGCGGGTACATGCAGGGTCTGATGATACCGGGCTTCATCTACTTGCGTGCTCGACGGTTCGCGCACATTTTCAGCAACATCATGGTCTGAATTAGCAAACCCATCCGGAAGTTCCAGATCATCATCCATCGATAGTTCGAGACGCCGTTTAGCAGCCATGATCGCTTCCCAACTCTATTCGCTTTCGCGACTTTATTCATTGTTTAAGCCATCGCGAGGCCTCTATACTCGTGGTTCCCATGAACGCAACAGCGCAGTTACCAGTCTCTTCGCCAACTGTCCGGCCGCGCACTCTCGAGACCACTCTCGCGGTCCTGCTGGCAATCTCTATCGCCCTCATTTTCTGGAGTCAGCAACGGTATCCGGCGCTGCTCAAGAAGATGCACAGCGGCGCCTCGATTCAAATGAAGGGGGCGATCTCCTTCGATGCGCTGCTGAAGACTACGCCGGACATGCCGGCGCCGAAACGTGTGCTGCGCACCAGTATCAACTGGCTCTACACCAACCGTTTCGGCATGTACTTCGCGCTGCCATTCGGCGCCGCGATGATGACTCTGTTTGCGAGTTCCGCTGCCCCCCGGCGCTTCAACTCCTCGGCAGCCAACATCGCCTGCGGCATGGTAGCGGGCGCGCCGCTCGGGGTGTGCACCAACTGCGCCACGCCCATAGGCCAGAGCCTGCTCATGGGCGGAGCGAGCACTCGGCTCACAGTGGCCACCATGATCAGCTCGCCGTCTTTTAACCCCGTGGTGCTGGCCATGGCGTTTGTACTCTTCCCACTGCCCATCGCCCTGGCCCGGGTCATCGTGCCGCTGCTGCTGCTGCTCTCTCTGCCATTGCTGGTTCCCGAAAGCCGCCCCGCCTTTCGACCTATGACTGTTCCGATGTTTGAGGAAGCGGTGTCGCAGCGGCTGCTTGCTTTTGCGCGGACTTACCTTAACAACCTGCTACGCATAACGGTAGCGACGTTGCCCTGGATGGTCCTCGCTGCGTTCATCGGCGCACTTGCCGCGGAACTCATCCCCGCATACGCTACCCACGTTCCCGTCTCCGCGCTGGGGGTGGTGGCGGTCGCCATCTTCGGTACAGTGCTGCCGGTGCCGATGGCCCTCGATGTGGCGCTGGCCTTCATTCTCTACCACGCCGGAGTTCCCACACCTTATGTGGTAGCGCTGCTCTGCACACTCGGCCCCGTCAGCGTCTACTCAATCTCGGCGCTCTCAAAGCAACTGGGAAAGACCACCGGATTCCGGCTCGCGGCCGCCACGGCTGGCCTGGGCACGATAGCCGGCCTCATCACCCTCTACTACCGCTAACTACGTGCCCGGGCAGGAGGCCGGGCACGAGTGGGCTTTGAAGGTTAAGATCAGGCCTTCCGGCATGGTCTCCTTTTCGGATGGACGACGGAGAGGATAAAGACCCCAGCTAGTGTGCACGACTCCGCAGCTCATCAATGAACGATATGACCGATGGATCTGCCCAGTCCGCGCCGCCAGCATGCTCCATCGCAATCCGGCCGTCCCTGGAATAAAGGAAGGTGGCCGGATATTGCTGGAAGTACATCGAAGGTGGGATGTCGTCGTCGCGGGTCACGAAGAACGGCAAAGTTTAACCGCCCAGGCGCGCATAGCGTGCAACCTGCTGTGGCTTATCCAGTCGAGAAACGATGAGAAAAACTACCTGCGGGTCATCCTTGTAATGCAGATAAAGCTGTTGCACCGTGGGCATCTCAGCGATGCACTGAACGCACCATGTGCCCCAAAGATCGAGAAAGACCACTTTGCCTTTGAAGTCGCTAAGATGGCGAACTCGCCCATCGAGCGTCTGGAAGCTGAGGTCGGGAGCCGGAAGCGAAACGGCCATAAGGTGTGGCGGCCTCGCTTCGATCTTTTTCCTAACTAGATAAAACAGAAACAGGCCCACGACAAGGCCGACAACGGTGAATGAAAGGAGTGCCGCACCAATCCATTTCCATGTGCCTCTCATTGTTGTTCCAGTTTGCTCCACACTCACGCTTGCAATGTGTGTGACTGCGCCTCGAATCGTCCCGCCACCGCACCTTGCCCAGAGAAGATGGCGCGGTCCGGTCCATCTCGTCTGAATCGGCTTTGAACTAGGCGGCGGGTGCGAGCGCGCCCTTGGCCGTGGCGACGAGGGCGGTGAAACCGGCTGCGTCGCGGACAGCTATGTCGGCGAGAATCTTGCGGTCGAGTTCTACGCCAGCCACTTTAAGGCCGTGAATGAACTGCGAATAGCTGATGCCGTTCAGATTGGCAGCAGCGTTGATGCGCACGA
>DASWUZ010000097.1:0-14188 GCA_036401395.1 Acidisarcina sp. | reverse complement strand
ACCGCCGTTCTTAGCATCCGCCCTACGACGCTTGGCTTCGCGCCTACATTGAGTCTCTATGTGAAGGAAACGAAGTATGAGTTTCTGAAGCTGCTGCGCGCGCGCACCTTCTCACTGTCCGTGATCGGCTTCCCGATCATGTTCTACATCCTCTTCGGCATCAGCATGAACCGCGGCGTCGACGCAGGCGGCTTCAGCTTTGCGAAGTACCTGCTGGCCACGTACAGCTGCTTCGGGCTGATCGGCGCATCGCTCTTTGGCATCGGCGTCGGCCTGGCAAGCGAACGAGCGCAAGGCTGGATCGAAGTCAAGCAGGCAAGCCCCATGCCCGCCCTCGCCTACCTGCTTGCCAAGGCCTTCACTGCAATTGCCTTTGGACTGATCATCGTGAGCTTACTGGTCATCCTCGGGGTCACCGCTGCACATGTGCAGGTGACGGCGACCCAAGTGTTGAAGCTGATGGGAGTCACCGTCGCAGGTGCCATCCCCTTCGCATCAATGGGCCTGTTGCTTGCGCTGCTGGTGCCTGTGACCGCCGCACCGGGCGTGGTCAACATGATCTATTTGCCGATGTCCTTCGCCTCTGGCTTGTGGATGCCGCTGAGCGTGCTACCCAAGTGGGTTGGTTTCATCGCCAAGGGCTTGCCGACGTATCACCTTGCGCAACTGGCGCTGAACATCATGAGTTCGAAGACGATGTCTTACACGGAGCTTGGTCCGACAACGACGCAGGCGTCCATGACCAGCCACTGGGTGTTTCTCGCCGTCTTCACCGTGGGAATGCTTGCCATCAGCGCGTTCGTATTCCGCCGCATGGCATCGCGAGCTTAGTATTCAGCTGAGACAACGCCGAGGGCGCGACGCGGTCCGCGCTAAGTTTCCGCCGCCGAATTCAGGATGGGAATTCGCAGCGGTAGTGCGAAAGGGGCAGGGCGTATGAGCGTTAAGGATGAAATTCAACCCGTTGTCCCGGCCGTCGACGATGCCCCCCGGCCCGCCTTTATGCGCTTCGCTCAGAGCTTAGTAAGTTACAAGCCTCCGAAGAAAAGCAGCTCGCCCTACGAAGGCTTCAGCTGGATGGGAAACATCTGGCTCGTCTATTCCATCTTTTTCATCGTCGACCCAATCCAGCGCCACTCCGTTAAACACTGGATCGCTCTCGCCGTCGTCTACCCTGTTTTCCTCTCCATCTATTTCAGCTTTTACAGGGTCACGGCTCCATGGTTTCAGGATGCTCGCGGGACCACCCTCGACCCTACCGGCACAAGGCAGCGGCTGGTCATCGCCCTCGCCATGTTCTTGCTCGGCGCCGGCTACATACCCGTCAACACAAGTTCGGGCGGCCTGGTTGTTTACGCGGCTGCATATCTGCCCTTCATCCTCGAATCTGTACCCATGATCCTGGCCATCCTCGCAGGTGGCTCCGTATTTTTGGCCATCGAGGGCTACCTGCTTCACCTCAACCCGTGGGCCTGGCTGACCGGCGTATTTTTCGGGTTCATCGTCGCCATCAGCAACCTCGCCGTAGCCCGCCAGAAACGCGCCGACTGCAAGCTGCGCATGGCCAATGATGAGATCGAGCACCTCGCTAAGATCGCCGAGCGCGAGCGCATCGCCCGCGATCTCCACGACGTACTCGGCCACACGCTCTCCGTCATTGTGCTCAAGTCAGAACTCGCCGGACGCCTGATCGATCGCGACCCGGCCCGCACCGCCCGTGAGATCGCCGACGTCGAGCAGATCGCGCGCAAGGCCCTCGCCGAGGTCCGCGAAGCCATCGGCGGCTACCGCGCCGAAGGTCTCGTCGCCGAGATTGAACGCGCACACCGCACCCTCGACGCCGCCGGCGTGCGACTCATCTGCGAAAGCAAGCCGCCCAATCTTTGCCCTGCCGAAGAAACAGTGCTCTCGCTGGTGCTGCGCGAGGCCATAACCAACATCGTCCGCCACGCCGCCGCGCAAACCTGCGACATCAGGTTCCAGGAAAATGAAGGCTTTCACTTCGTAACTGTTCACGACGACGGTCGCGGCGGAGTGCGCGCCGAGGGTAACGGCCTGCGCGGCATGAGAGAGCGGATCGAGGCCCTCGGAGGAAAATTCTCCGTGGATCCAGGCGCAGGTACGCGGCTTATCATCCAGGTGCCCGCCTCCTCGGTCAAGACACTCGTCGGCGAGGCCCAGACGAGCCTCACCCAGGCCTCCTTACCTCAGGCCGGTCCGGTCGGCCTCACCGCTGAGATCTCGGCGCTTCCCGCCCATGAAGTAGCAGCGTCCTGATGAAGAAGATCCAGGTAGTCATCGCCGAGGACCAGGGCATGGTGCTGGGCGCCCTGGCTGCGCTGCTCGAAACTGAGTCAGACATCAGCGTTGTAGGCCGCGCGCGCAATGGCCGCGAGGCACTCACGGCCATCGCTACCCACTTCCCTGACGTGCTGGTCACCGACATCGAAATGCCCGAAATGACAGGCCTTACCCTTGCCGCCGAGGTTCATGAACGCTACCCGCGCATCCGCGTCATCATCCTCACCACCTTCGCACGCCCCGGCTACCTGCGCCGCGCGCTCGACGCCGGGGCCCAGGGCTATCTGCTCAAAGACCGCCCCGCCGCTGAACTCGCCGAAGCCGTCCGCCGTGTCCACCGCGGCCTCCGCGTGGTCGACCCCGAGCTCGCCGCCGAGGCCTGGGGCTCCGACCTCGATCCACTCACCGAGCGCGAACGCCAGATTCTCTGGCGAGCAGGCGAAGGCAAGACCTCCTTCGACATCGCCACTGAACTCAACCTCTCCGAAGGCACCGTCCGCAACTACCTCTCAGAAGCCATCAGCAAATTAGGCGCCAACAACCGCATCGAAGCCGCCCGCATAGCCCGCGCCAAGGGCTGGCTCTAATCGTCGCAGGCAATCTGGCGCTAAGACCCCAAGATTCCCAGCTAAGACGCCCGAAAACATCCACGTCTAGCTCGGCTACCCAAGATGCAATGCATTTTGCGAATGATCGGCCGAGAAACAACTGCTCTCATCACCAAAATGCTTCCCTTACCCTGCGCAAATCCGGCAGATCGCCTCACCGAACTTCTCCACCTTGGCAGGGCCAATTCCCTGCACGGTTAATAGCGCAGCAAGGCTGCCGGGTCGCTGAGAAGCGATCTGCCGCAGAGTCCGGTCACCGCAAACCACAAACGCAGGAACCCCAAGCTTCTTCGCCTCATCCAGCCGCCACGCCTTCAGCTTCTTCTCCAGCGCCTCATCAGCCGGCGACAGCACGGGCTCCTTCGCGGTCGGCGCGGGCTGCTTTACGACCGGCCCTGACCACAGCTGCGACCCGCGAACGCCTCCGGCAGACCGCTCCGGCGCCGGTGCCACTTTCCTGCCTGTACTTTTATTAGCGCCCTTCTTCCGGGGAGCAGCTTCACCACCCACATCCTTCAACAAAATTTCCAACTCCCCGGCCGAAACCGTTTCTCCATCGCGCGTCAGAAATACCTTGCGATAGGGGATGCTTCGCCCATCCTTCTCGAAGACGGCCTCCTCGAGCAGTAGAAACCCGGCCCGCGCCATCGCCGCCAGCAGCTCCTCAAACTCATCGCGGCTCATCGCCTCCGAAGGAAACAACTCCTTATGCAGCTTGCCCGTCGAGCCTGAAAATCCCCCCCGAAGCGCCTTGAGCACCGACTGCGCCGTACGCTGTTCCATCGCATCGGCGAACCTGTATCGTTGCGCGATACACCGCTCCGGCGCGCAAAAATCGCACTCCCCGCAGGCACGCTTGCCATCCGCAACATCCCCAAAATGGCGCACCAGCGCCGCCATCCGGCATTCATTGCTCTCCGCAAAACTCACCAGCAGATCAAGCTGCGCGCGCCGCTGATTGGCTTGCGCGGAGTAGGGCCGCTTCCACTCCCCATGCCCACGCGCCACGTTATCTCCAAAATCGAGCACGCATCCGCCGTGGATCGCCAGCTTATCGAGCGCCCTTTCAAACACCTCGGCATCCATGTCTAGGGCCGCCCTCACTTCGTCTCGCGCACGTGGCGCAGCAGTGAGTGCTTTGAAAATTTCATCGAGCACCGGAACCGCGGGATAATCGCGCTCATAGAAAAAGTCATGCGTCCGCCGGTCCGCGAAAGAATGCATCAGCACAGTCCGGCTCGGCAGGCCATCCCGCCCCGCGCGCCCAATCTCCTGGTAATAAGATTCAAGGCTGGCGGGCAGCGCGGTATGAATCACCGTGCGTACATCGGCCTTGTCGATGCCCATTCCAAAGGCAATTGTGGCGACTACGACTTCGAGTTTTCCGTCGAGGAAGTTGCGCTGAACGCGATCGCGATGTTGCGGGTCAAGGCCAGCATGATAAGCGCCGGCTGGGAAGTTACTCGACAACTCCGCAGCCAGGGCTACAGCCTTATCACGAGACGGCGCGTAGACGATCGCAGGGCGGCGCGCGGGGTCTTTCAAAAGTTTGACAGTGGACGCCGTACGGCGCGGCGCGGGAACCTCAACCACTTCGATAGCGAGGTTCTTCCGCCGGAATCCATGAATGAACCGGGCCGCGTTGACAAGGCAAAGCTGGTTGACGATGTCATCCTGCACAATAGGCGTCGCGGTCGCCGTGAGCGCAATCACCGGTGCGGGCCGCAGCGCCGGCAGCGATTGGCCCAGCATCCGGTAGTCGGGGCGAAAGTCATGCCCCCACTGTGAAATGCAATGCGCTTCATCGATGGCGATGAGCGACGGCTTGCGCTTCGCCAACATGGCTGCAAACCCAGGCACCCGCAGCCGCTCCGGCGCGATGAAAAGAAATTGCAGCGACCCATCCAGGTAATCGATGCAGGCCTTCCGCGAGGTCTCCCGGTCCAGCCCCGAATGGATCCGCGCGACGGAAAATCCCAGCGCCCTCAACTTTGAAGCCTGGTCCTCCATGAGGGCAATCAGCGGGCTGATGACCAGCGTGGTGCCTCCGCGGGCCAGCGCCGGAAGCTGATAGCACAGCGACTTTCCGGCCCCCGTAGGCATCACCAGCAGCACATCGCGCCCATCGATCGCCGCTTGACAGACCGCCTCCTGGTTAGCGCGAAAATCGGCAAAACCAAATGCACGGTGCAGCAGCGAAACCAGCGGTTCTGTAGAAGCGGCACCGGCACTAAAAAGCGACATCGAAGCAGGACACATGAGGGGGCTCCACCCGATGGTAACAAGAGCTCCCGGCCTCGGTTTCGCCGTGCGGCGACCGCCAGTTACTCGCGGGCCTGGGGTGGTAACGTGTTCGCCTAATTACATTGTCTAAAGATCGAAGTTTCTACAGCCGCATTCGTTTCGTAATCTCCCGTATGCCCGTGTAAGCTGACGTAATGGCGACCAAAACGATAACCTTCCGAGTGCCCCAGGAAAAAGTCCAAAGCTGGACGCGGTAGCAGAACTCCAACAGCGAGACCGCTCCTTCGTACTCAACGAAGCAGTTTCTCAATATCTTTCCCGTCAGGATTACCACCGTGAACTGATTGAAGAAGGCATTCGCGAAGATGATGCCGGCGAAGTAGTCGACCACAGTGAGGTTCTAAAAATGGTGGCATCCTGGAGCCGCAAACCGAAAGCTCGCTAGCCAGTGCAGATAATCTGGACTAGCCGGGCCAAGCAACAGTTTGCCGCAGCCTACGCCTATGTTCTGAGGACGAGTCCCTCCGTAGCTTACCGACAGGCTGTGATGGTTGTTAGAGCCGTGGAACAGCTTTCGGATTTTCCTTAGTCGGGCAGACCCGGTCGTGTGGCGGGAACGCGAGAGTGGGTCAGACAGGGAACGCCTTACATCGTCGTCTACCGATTACGCGCAAGCCTGCTGGGCATTCTTTCCCTTCTGCATAGCGCCCAGCGCTGGCCACAAGAGTTCTAGTGATTGGTTAAAGGCTCGAGTTGATCCTTCAGCCAACCTGACCTGATACCTTAATAACAAAATGCTCGACCTCCAAAACCCCGTAGAAACGCCGATCCGCCGGCGCGTCGCCGCCGCCGAACGCATCGTCGTCAAAGTCGGCACCAACGTCATCATGCGCGATGACGGAGCGCCGGCCGTCGGCCTCGTCTACGGCCTCGTCGAGGCGACGGTCAATGTTCTCCGCGCAGAAAAGCAAATTCTTCTCGTCTCGTCCGGCGCGATCGGACTGGGAGCGAAGTGTCTCAAGCTGGAGCGGCCTCCGACCGAACTCGCCTTGAAGCAGGCATGCGCCGCCATAGGCCAGAGCCGCCTCATGTCGCTCTACCAGGACGCGTTCAGCCACTTCGATATCGCCACCGCGCAAATCCTTCTTACCGAGGACGACTTCCTCGACCCCGTCCGCTACTCTAATCTCCTCGCCACGCTCGCGACCCTGCTTGGGCTCGGCGTCGTTCCCATCATCAACGAAAACGACACCGTCTCCACCCTGGAACTCGACCGCCCCGATCACGATAAGCCCAGCCACGCAGGCGACCGCATCTTCGGCGACAACGACAAGTTGTCCGCGCTCGTGATGACCAAGATTGACGCCGACCTGCTTATCCTGCTCTCCGATGTAGACGGCCTCTACACCGGGCACCCCAGCGACAACAACGTGGAGTTCATCCGAGAAGTGGACTCCATCACCCCCAACCTGCTCGCATACGCTAAAGCCACTCGCGGACGCGGACGCGGCGGTATGGCGACTAAAATCGAAGCCGCCCGCATCGCCACTGAAGCTGGCCGCATCGCGGTCATCGCCAACGGCCGCACTCCTGGAATCGTCGAACGCGTATGCTCCGGCGACGATGTAGGCACCGTCTTCTATCCCTCTGAACGCGCACCCGAAAGAGGAAAGCGATGAACTCCGTTACCGAGGTCAACACCCGAGCGACGACCAGTCGCATTCCCAGTCAGGAAGTATCTCGGGACGCAAATACTCCCCATGTAATCTCCAACGAAGTCATCGCCATCGCCCACGCCGCCAAGCAAGCCAGCCGCATCCTCGCCAATCTGCCCACCGCAGCCAAAGATGAAGCCCTCTCGAACATTGCCGAAGCGCTCGAACGCAACTCGGCAAAAATCCTTGCGGCCAACGCGGAAGACGTAAAGCAAGGCGAAGCCCTCATCGCCAGCGGGGAGTTGACCCGCGCACTCTTCAAGCGCCTCGGCCTCAATCAGGACAAGCTCCGCGCCATGATCGACGGCGTTCTTGCCGTTCGCGAGCTCCCCGACCCCGCGGGCCGCATGCTGGCCTCAACCATGCTCGACGCTGGCCCGGAGCCTGGGCAGTACCTGCGTCTGGATAAAGTGAGTTGCCCGCTCGGCGTGCTTGCGATCATCTTTGAAGCGCGGCCCGACGCCATCACCCAGATATCTTCGCTGGCTATCAAGTCCGGTAACGCTGTGATCCTCAAAGGCGGCAAGGAAGTGGAACGCACCATGCGCGCCATCCTTGAAGTCATTCGCGGCGCACTCGCCGCTCCCGGCAGCCGGGTTCCCGCCGACGCGGTTAGTGGAGTCTACGGCCGAGAAGCGGTCCAGACCCTGCTCGGCCTCACCGGCACTATAGACCTCGTCATCCCCCGCGGATCGAACGCCCTCGTCCAACACATTCAGCGCAACACCCATATTCCCGTTCTCGGCCACGCCGACGGAGTTTGCCACATCTTCATCGACCGCAGCGCAGACCGCAGCCGCAACTTCGAACGCGTCATTCCTGTCGTCGTCGACAGCAAGATTCAATACCCGGCCGTGTGTAATGCGGTCGAAACCGTGCTCGTACACGCCGAAATCGCCGCTGCCATCCTGCCACCGCTCTACGCCGCGCTGCACGAAAGCGGCGTCAAGGTGCGGGGCGACGCTCGCACCCACGCGCTCCTGGCTGACGCCGCGATCGACCTGGTTCGCGATGATGAATGGCACACCGAATACTCCGACCTGATCCTCGCCATTCGGGTGGTCGACTCGCTCGACGCGGCCATTAACCACATCGAACAGCACGGCTCGCACCACACCGACGCCATCCTCACCGAAGATGCCGCCGCCGCCGAGCGCTTCCTCAACGAAGTCGATTCCGCCAACGTGCTCCTCAACTGCTCGACGCGATTCTCCGACGGCTACCGCTACGGCTTCGGCGCCGAAGTCGGCATCAGCACCAGCAAGCTCCACGCGCGCGGCCCGGTAGGTCTGGAAGGCCTTGTAACGTACAAATACAAGGTGATCGGGGCGGGCCAGGTGGTGAGCGACTATGCCGGCGACAACGCCCGGCCGTTCCTGCATAGACGCCTCGTCTAGATACCGTTCTGGATGGGGTGCGAAGTCCCACTTCGTTTTGGGATTGACTCGTCCTTCGCAGCCACACAAGTTGTATGAGGCGTTCGCCCATTGTGTAGTATCCGGATGAAGCAATCATGCGAAGACGGATACCATTTGCGGAGCGTGCACCGGCGCGTCTTATAGTGTTTTGGCCACGCGTTACGACCTATTTTCTGCTGCTCGCGCTCTCGCTGAGCACCAAATCCCGCGCGCTTGACCCGCACCTCGCGCTCACCCAGTACGGCCGCCAATCCTGGCAGACCGACAACGGCCTGCCTCAAAATACAGTTCGCTCCGTCCTCCAGACCCGCGATGGATACCTTTGGCTGGCCACTGACAGCGGACTCGTGCGCTTCGACGGCGTCCGGTTCGTCGTCTTCGACAAACAGTCGCCATCGAAACTCCGCTCCAACAGCATCAACAGCCTCTTTGAAGACCGCGATGGGTCGCTGTGGATCAGCACAGCCGACGGCCTCACGCGGCGTCGCGGCACGGAGTTCAAGACCTTCACTACTGCTGAGGGCCTGCCCGACAACACGGTCTGGTCTGTCTACCAGGACCGCGCAGCTAGCCTGTGGGCGCTGACATCGGGAGGGCTGGCCTCCTTCGACAATGTGCGCGGGAAATTTGTTGCTGTTGAAGGCGGCCCTCGCGGTCTAACAAGTAATAGTTCGGTTGTCGAGGCTGCCGACGGCTCGCTTTGGGTCGGAGCTAATGATGGGGTGATTCACCTCAGGAACGGTAGTCCGGTCGCCTCGCCGTCGGGACTCGCGCCGCTAGAGACCGAGGCGCTTGCCGCAACCGCCGACGGCCGCATTTGGGTTGGCACCCGCTCGGGGCTTGAGATCATCGACGGTACGAGAGTTACCGTGCTCACCCGCGCCCAGGGCCTTCCCGCTGACGAGGTGACGTCCCTCTTCAGCGACCGCGCAGGGCGGGTATGGGTCGGGACTGCCGGGGGTCTGGGTCTCATTGGGCCTGGTTCCGGCGAGGCCGGACAGAGCCCGGCTAATACGAGTCCGGCGGAGGTCGGCCAGACAGCCGCAGGGCAAACGCGGGCCAGTTCGGCCTATCCGGCCGGGCTCGTCAGCCAGATTAAGAGCCTTGGCGTTTCAGATGGCCTGCCCGGCGAGCGAATCCAGACCATCTATCAAGATCGTGCGGGCGCGATCTGGGTAGGCACCAATCGCGGCGTGGCGCGGCTTCAGTCTGGCGCTATGGCGCCGCACTTCGAGTCTCTTGGCGCTTCAGACCCCCTGTCGGGCGAATCAGTGCTGACCATGTTCGAAGACCGCGAAGGCAGCCTCTGGCTCGGTACCGAATCCGGCGGCCTCGCCGTGCTGCACGACCAAAAATTCACAACCTATACCGCCGCAAATGGACTTTCGGAGGACCTCGTTCGCTCCGTCTACCAGGACCGCAAAGGCCTGCTATGGATCGGAACCAACGGAGGCGGCCTGGATCGCCTCGACCGAGCATCTACCGACACGGCGCCGAGCCTAGCTCACGACCCAAAGTTTACCAACATCTCCACCGCCGCAGGCCTCGCGAGCAACATCGTACTCGCCCTGGCCGACGACGACGCAGGCGATCTTTGGGTTGGAACTCCCGATGGTTTAAACCGCCTGCACGATGGAAAAGTGACCGTCTACACGTCCGCCGATGGACTCGCCGACGATTTCGTACGCTCGCTCTACACTGCGCCGGACGGCACCCTCTGGATCGGGACGCGCCGCGGGCTCTCTCATCTCGTCAACGGCGTCTTCACCAGCTTCACGACGCTGGATGGCCTCGGCAGCAATCTCGTCGGCGCGATACTACAGACCCGCTACAGCGCCGCCAACACTATTCCTCCCCCTGCCGCTACTCCTGCCATCCTTCCTCCGCCCACTTTATGGATCGGCACTCTCGGTGGCCTATCCCGCTTCCAGGACGGCAAATTCGCGACCCTCACCACCGCCGACGGACTCTCCAGCAACATTGTGACCGCGCTTCACGAGACGGCCGACGACGCTCTTTGGATCGGCACCAGCGGCGGCGGCCTCAACCGCCTCTTCAGAGGAACCGTTACCCGGTTCCCCGCCGCGAGCCTGCCTGAAAACGTCTATTCGATCCTCGAAGATGGCAGGCAGAACCTCTGGCTCAGCTCCGATAAAGGCGTGTTCCGCGTTTCCCTGGCAGACCTCAACGGCTTCGCCGCGGGGACCGTGCATCAACTGATGCCGGCTGCCTATGGCCGCGCCGATGGCATGATGATCAGCGAAGCGAGCAGCGGCGGTCACCCTTCCGCGTGGCGGCTCACAGACGGGACCCTGGCCTTCGCGACCCTCAAGGGAGTCGCCATGATCGACCCGGAACACGCTCCAACGAACAGCGAACCTCCACCGGTAGCGATCGAGCAGGTAACGTTCGACGATCGGCCGGTAGAAGATCTCGCGCAGCAGAGCGGCCCAATAGTGCTTCCCCCAGGTCAGGGCAGGCTGGTCTTCGATTACACCGCGATGAGCTTCATCGCCCCGCAAAAGGTGCGCTTCCGCTACAAGCTGGAAGGATTTGATCGCGACTGGATTGACGCGGGCGCGCGCCGCACCGCTTTCTACACCAACCTGCCGGCGCGAAGCTACACCTTCCGCGTGCAGGCCTGCAATAACGACGGGGTCTGGAACGATGCGGGTGCCGCCCTCGACCTCCGCCTGCGGCCCCACCTTTATCAGACCTGGATCTTCTATGCGCTGCTGGTGGTCTTGGCCGCGATGCTGGGCACCCTGGTGTATCGCCGCCGGGTGCGTCGAGTCGAGTCGCAATTCTCCGCCGTGCTCGCCGAACGCGGCCGCATCGCGCGGGAGATACACGACACTCTGGCGCAGAGCCTGGTCGCGATATCAATGCAGCTAGAGGTGGTGGCGCGGCTATTACCGTCTTCTGGAGCAACTACAGCGGACGGCGAAACCTCGGTCAGCGAAGCGGCGCGGGAACACCTCGACCAGGCCCGCATCCTCACCCGAAACAGCCTTACCGAGGCGCGCTCTTCCATCTGGGACCTGCGCTCCCCCGACCCTGCCACCTCCAGCTCAACCCAGGGCGCGACTGATCTCGCGACCCGAATGTCCACCATGGCCGCGCAGGTAACGGCATCAACAGGCATCAAGATTCAATCCAAAGTTGGAGGCGCATACCATCCTCTACCTGCGAAGCTTGAGTCGGAATTATTGCGGATCGCGCAGGAGGCGGCCACCAACGCGGTCCGGCACGCGAATCCGCAGCACATCCTGATCGACCTTGTCTACGAGAGGCACCAGCTCCGAATGACGATCGAGGACGACGGCTGCGGGTTTTCGGGGCTGCCGCATCCTCAATCCACCGGCCCGCAAGGTCACTTCGGACTGACGGGGATGAACGAGCGAGCACAGCAGATCGGGGGGACGATGACGATTGAAAGCACGCCCGGTGATGGGACTCGCATTCAGGTCGAAGTCCCGATCAAATGAAAGTGGTTAGAAGATTGAGTAGTCAGGAATGAAGGCGGCAGCGTGAGCGATACGATTCGAATCCTGGTCGTGGACGACCACAATGTGGTGCGGCAGGGCCTCGTCGCACTGATTAATACCGTACCGTCCATGACGGTCGTGGCCGAGGCGTCCGACGGGCATCGCGCAATTGAACTCTTCCGCCAACACCAGCCCGACATAACCCTGATGGACCTTCGCATGCCCACCCTTGGCGGCGTGGAAGCGATCACCCAGATTCGCAGCGAGTTCCCCCAGGCCCGCATCATCGTCCTCACCACCTTTGACGGCGATGAGGACATCTATCGCGCACTACAGGCCGGCGCGCGCGGCTACCTCCTCAAAGGTATGGACAGCGATGTGCTCATGGAGGCGATTCGCACTGTGCACGCCGGCAAGTCGCGCATTCCCGCCGCCGTTGCTCAGCGGCTCGCCGAGCGCATGAGCACCACTGAGCTAACCGGTCGCGAGATGGACGTGCTCAAGCAGATCGTCGCCGGCTACAGTAATAAGGAGATCGGCAGCCTGCTCCACATCTCAGAAGCCACGGTGAAGACCCACATCAACAGCCTTCTAAGCAAGCTAAACGTGACCGACCGCACCCAGGCTGCGACCACCGCTCTGCAGCGGGGGCTGGTACACCTTGATTGAAATTCCCCAACGTCTGCAAATAGGCCCCGCATGAACTTGATGACCGTGAAGCCCCCTACGCTGCGAATGCCCCGCACGCCGAAGCTCCGGGCCAACGTTCTCGCCATCGCAATCGCCCTCGCATCTCTGGTGAGCGTGCTTCCACTCTCCGCCCAGGAAGCCCACACCTGGCGCGTCGCAACCGAAGCGGAACTGAAGTCCCTCATCCCCGCGCGCGCCCCGGTAGAAAAAGAACGCATCGAGACGGAGCTTCGCACCGCCTCGGGGATCACCGACGGCCATGGGCGCTTCATCGCCGGCGTGGTACTCATCACCGCGGGTTACTCGGCGGAGGGTAAGTACTCTCACTTCTTCATTGTCCAGGCCCCCGTCCATATTGGCGACAGCCTGCTGCCCCCCGGCGAATATCTCATCGGCTGGCAGCACATGGAAGACTCGCTTAATGTGAACTTCTATGAGTCGGGCTCGGGCAGACTCGTTGCCCACGTCCCCGCCACCCGCAACCCCGCCATCACCCGCGTCGAGTCCTTCCGCATCTATGCCCCAGCCGACAAATCCGTGGTCCAAATCGGCCGCTTCACCTTCCCCTACCGCGTGGGGGACTAGCGGTTTAGGGGGCATCCTGCCGCAAACAGGTATCGGACTGATAACTACGGACAATGCCGAAATCGTCTCAAATTCGGCCGGTTCTTCATATCATGGAAGTACGCCCACTTATATAACGGGCTATTTCATACCGGAGAACATACCTTGAGCACGAGCACACCTATTAAGCCAGCAGCAAAGTCCCCTGCAAAGTCGAAGGCCCGTAAGGCCGCGTCACACAAAACCACGACCCACATCGTCCCCGCTCCCGCTCCGTCGCGCGAAGAGATCGCGCGTTTGGCCGAGAAGTACTGGGCCGAGCGTGGCCATCCACAGGGCTCCCCCGAATGCGACTGGATCCGGGCCGAGCAGGAGCTGGTGGGCAAAGCCTCGTAGCGGTTGCCGCTTCCCCCGCAAGAGCGATAGCGCAGTGCTGTCCCAGGAGGGGCAACGATCAACGCGGAAGACCGTCCTCGTCATATAGCAAGTCCGCGTGGTTGACCGACCGCTCTTCATCGGTTAGACGGGCTGCGCTCTCGTTTCCGATGGCCATAATCCGCTCCGCCAGGCCCGCTTTTTGAGTGTTAGCTGGGTGATCCAGGCGATCTCGCATCAAGAAGGCATTCGCCGCCTCGAACAGCTCTCGTAGCTCGGGCGTTTTTAGGTTTTCGCGGAGGTGGGTCAAAGTCTGTTCGAGCGCCATGACTGCAGCGCCGACGGCGTCCGAGTTGCTATGCGCAATGTCGCGCCACATTGAATAGGGGCTGGCCCCCAGCCGCGTCATCTCGCGAAGCGCCCGCCCGCCGATGGCCCGCATGTCTTCCCGCATCCGTTCGTCACTGGCGAACCGCTCCTGAAGCAGCGCACTCAAGGCAGTCGCGACCATTTGCGGAAGATGGCTCACCCACGCGCAGAGTTCATCATGGCGGGCTGGGTCGAGGTCGACGATGCGGCTGCCGAACTTGCCCACCCATTCCCGCCATTCCGCCTCGTGCGGCAACAAATCTGCAGCATCGGCAGGCGTGAACAGCCAAACAGCATCCCGAAAAAGCTCGCCATCCGAATGAGCCGCGCCGCTCGACTCCTTGCCCGCCATCGGATGACCCGGCAGAAACCCAGCCTGCCCCGGCCCGTTGAAACACCGCGCAGCCCGTTCCGCG
>DASWUZ010000096.1:0-7082 GCA_036401395.1 Acidisarcina sp. | reverse complement strand
AAGAGCCACGTGCTCGGGGCACTCGGCAAAGCAGCCACGGAGATGCGAAGCAAACTGGGTGAGTCGCTCAGCACGTTGCAAAGGTATGACACTCCGCTGGCGGAAGCGACGACTCCTTCGCTGGAAGCCCTCAAGGCCTTGACCTCGGGAAGGAAGATATTGCTCAACGGCGGGCCGGCCGCTGCAACGCCGTTCTTCAAACACGCGATTGACCTGGATCCGAACTTCGCGTTGGCGTATGCCTACCTGGGCCGGGTTTCAAGTGACGTCGGGGAGTCGGGCAACGCGGTCACTTATACCAGCAAGGCATACGAACTGCGAGACCGGGCCAGTGAGTTCGAGAGGTATTTCATCACCGCCTCTTACCACATGGTGGTCACAGGTGACCTGAACAAGGCTGAGCAAACATGCCAGCTTTGGATACAAGCCTACCCGCGCGCGGAGCTGCCTCACGATTTCCTGAGCGGCATCATCTATCCGTCTTTGGGCCAGCTGGAGAACGCCAAGGAGCACGGTAGAATAGCCATCGACCTCGCCCCTGACAACCCGATCTCCTATGACATATTGGCTTTCGCATTCCTCTCAGTTGACCAGGTGGAAGAGGCTGCAGCCGCCGAGGCAGCGGCACAAAAGCGCAACCTGGAGTGGCCGGGGATGCACTCGACTCTTTACCAGATCGCGTTTCAGCGCGGAGATGCGCTCGGTATGGCCAAGCAGGTTGAGTGGTCAGCCGGAAAGCCCGGAGTCGAGGACGGACTCCTGGATTACGAGGCCGCAACGGCGGCATACACCGGGCACCTCGCGAAGGCGCGTGAGCTTACCCGCCAGGCGATTGCGTCAGCGCGGGCTGCGGACGAGCGGGAGACCGCGGCCGGCTACGAGTCAGAAGCGGCCCTGCGGGAGGCGCTCTTTGGCAACTTGCCGCAGGCGCGCGACCTGCTCGCGACGCAGCTCCCCCGTTCGTACGACAGGGGCGTGCACTACACGAACGAGCTTGCGCTCGCCTTCTCAGGCGACGCTATTCACGCCCAGGTGCTCGCGGAGGACCAGGCCCGGCAGTTTCCTGAGGATACGCTGGTGCACTTTTATTACTCGCCAACCGTCGAGGCCCAGATAGCAATCAGCCGCAATCAGCCGGATCAGGCGCTGAAGATCCTTCAGGATGTGAGCGCGTACGATTTTGCGCTCATGGGGCCGGCCGCGTTCCAGCAGCCCCTCTTTCCGGTTTATGTGCGTGGGGAAGCTTATCTGGCTGCGGGGCGAGGCCGCGAGGCCGCTGCGGAGTTTCAGAAGATGCTCGATCATCGGGGAATGCTGTTCAATATACCTCTCGGCCCACTTGCGCACCTGGGGCTGGGCCGTGCTTACGCCATGCAGGGCGACACCGCGAAAGCCCGAGCTGCTTATCAGGATTTCTTCTCAATGTGGAAGGACGCCGATCCTGATATCCCCGTGCTGCTTGCCGCGAAGGCGGAGTTTGCAAAGTTGAAGTAGATGGCCGCGATGTGGTGGAGCGGCGGCGTAGTAGGATGACCAGAGTTATGCCGTCCCCACTCCCCAGCACACCTTTGCGGCCTGAATTTTTGCGACTGGCCCGTACCCACACCTTGGTCCCCGTATATCGGCGGCTTACGGCTGACCTCGAGACGCCGGTGTCGGCGTTCTTGCGGCTCGCGGCGGGCGAGCCGGAGTGTTTCTTGCTGGAGTCGGTCGAGGGCGGCGAAAAGGTCGGGCGATATACGTTCATCGGCGTGAGGCCTTACCGCAAGATTGTTTCGCGTCGAAGTTCGCTGGAGGTCACCGAGGACGGTGCGGTTCGCACCATCGACGGCGATGTCTTCGACGTCCTGAAGACCGCGTTGGAGGGGCAAAAGCCCGCTCGCCTCGCTGGCCTGCCTCCCTTTACAGCTGGGGCGGTCGGGTACTTCGCCTATGACGCAGTGCGGCAGATCGAGAAGCTGCCCGAGCTCGCGAAGGACGACCTGGCGATGCCGGATGCCTGCCTCATGTTCTTTGACGAGGTGCTGGCGTTTGATCATGTGAAGAAAGAGATGCTGCTTATTGTGACCGCCGACCTGACGCGGCGGAAACCACAGGCCGCTTACGCCGACGCCCTGAAGCGGCTCGACCGCATTGAGAAGGCATTGGCCGCGCCATTGCCCACACAGCGACGTAAGCCCGCAGTTGCGGGCAAGCTGAAGCTGAAGGCGAATACGCGGAAGAAAGACTTCCTTGCCGGCGTCGCCGCGATCAAGGAGTACATCGCGGCGGGGGACATATTTCAAGCGGTATATTCGCAGCGGTTTGAGGTTGAGCCCGGGGTCGATCCCTTCTCGATTTATCGCGCGCTGCGGATCGTGAATCCTTCCCCATATATGTACTTTTTGCGCTTTGGCTTGGGGAAAGGCGCGCCCAAGGCGGAGAAAGGCGCTGCCAAGGCAGGGAAGGGCGAGACGACGCATATAGTAGGCTCTTCGCCGGAGTTGTTGGTGCGGGTCCACGACCGGCAGATCGAGTATCGCCCGATAGCCGGCACGCGGCAGCGCTCAGCCGACGAGGAGGAAGACCGTCGAATCGCGGCAGAACTGTTTGCCGACGAGAAGGAGCGCGCCGAACACGTCATGCTCGTCGACCTTGGGCGCAACGATGTGGGTCGAGTGAGCGAATACGGTTCGGTGCGGGTGAAGAACCTGATGTTTGTCGAGCGCTATTCCCACGTCATGCACCTGGTGAGTGCCATTGAAGGAGTGCTTCGAAAGGGCCTCACCCCCGTCGACGCGTTCCGCGCCTGCTTTCCAGCCGGGACCTTGAGCGGCGCTCCGAAGATCCGCGCCATGGAAATCATCGAAGAACTGGAGCCGACGAGGCGCGGAATCTACGGCGGCAGCGTTTTATATGCGGATTTTTCAGGCAATCTCGATTCCTGCATCGCCATCAGAACGCTCCTGCTGCAGGGGAAGCGCGGGTACATCCAGGCTGGAGCCGGCATCGTCGCCGACTCCGTACCCGAGCTGGAGTTTGAGGAGTCGGTGAATAAGTCCCGCGCTGTGATTTCCGCCATTGAGCGCGCCCGGGGCCGATAATTTGCAGCTTGTTCATTGCCCTTCTCTAAATCCCGTGTCTTGCCGGTGAACTCCTGTTCGAGGTTATCGTCGAACCTTGCACCGGCACCACCACCGGCAACTGCGTTGTGCCGTCGCCGTTGCCCATATAAATCCAGATCGAGTTATCGCCCGCCATCGCGATGGCGTAATCTACCTTGCCGTCGCCATTGAAGTCCCCAACAGCGGTGGCCGCCGGGCCTGTCCCGGTATTTTGTATGAACGACTGCGTCGACGACTCCGGAGCACCGTTCAGCCGGCGTCCTCCGCCGCTCCCTAAATGCGCCCCAACACTGGTCCCAGAACGCGTCCCGGACAAGGCTCCGGCAAACTTGCCGCCCTCGACGAGCGCGGACGCCGAAAGCCTGTCCGGCCCAGACAGCCGCGCGCTCTTCAGCTCTTCCTGGATCCGCTGCAATCGCGACACAGGCATGGTTTTCAGCTTGGAGTCCGCGAGCCCCTTATCCGAACGCATAGAGGCAGACCGGGGCGTAAGCGTCACCTGCTGACCAGAAACACTAAGAGCGCATAGCAAGACGAGAGAGACAGGCAGAATATGCAATACCTTCATAGGGGCCTATTTCCAGAAAAACAAGATAACTCTGCGCCCCCATCCTACCGCGCCCTCTAACGAATCCCACTCCTTTTTTCAACTTGAGTTACCGCGACCCCTCCACCGCGCGAAGAGAGCGCCTCGCCCGTACAACGTCGCCGGGTGGCCCCGGTCTTATGTCTTACCTCATTCGGTCGAGGGTGCCCCCGGTCCCTCGCTTTTGGGGACCAGGGAGGCCAACAGGAATGCCATCCACTCGGGTAGCTACCCGCTCTTTGTTGTGCCGTCCACCCTGACTCGACCTCGACGGTTCCACTACGCCAGTCTGGTAGTGGCGAAAGCTCGACCACGTCCAGTCCTCAGGCCTGGCAACCAACCCGCGCCGGACCGGATTGCGATGGATGTAACGCAGCTTCTCAACGAATTTGTCGTTTGAGGAGACGTTGAAATCGTAGTAGTGAGCCTGCCAAAAGGCCCGTTCGCGGCTGCGCATGGTTACAGACAGCCTCAGGGCCTGCACTGCCTTGGATAAGAGCGACTGTGCAGGTGCGTGCGGTGTTACTCCGCGGGAGAAGCATCCGCGGGAGAATATCGGGAATCCCCGGTCCTCAAAGGCGAGGGACCGGGGGCACCCTCAGCGTGGTTTGGTAGCGTAACCGGGACCGGGGCCACCCGCCAAACCCAGCACCCCGCCACTAAAGGGTGCGCCACCGCCAATAGACTTCAAACCTCCTCAAAGAAAGACACACAGGGTGATCCATTATCCTCATTGACCTCGACGTGGAACCTCCTGTGGGCGTATAGCTGCTGCAGTCGCAAGGTCCACAGCTCCGCTAATTGATTGGCCAGGAGTAAATCATCCCCTTCGGCGTTCTCTTCGGGATGATTTGGAAAGCTGAGGTTCACGTCGAAGTTGTTGATGCTTTTATCGATGGACTGCCCACAGCCAAGATCGTTGCACCTTTTCCGTATTCCTTCCGGCCCTCCGAGGTCATCTACAAAATCCTTAAGGAACACCACGCCGTCGACCTCAATGAACTCCGGCCAAAATAGCTTCGAGTAAAGAAGCGCGTTACCAACGGATCCAAGCGCCCCCACGAAGTCGAGGGCCGTGAACCCGGCAGGATCCGCTCCATCGTACTCAGCGCGATACTGCCTCTCGAATCTCGTTCTAAACAGATTGTCGTCCACTTTGCTCTCCCTTACTGTGGCAGCTCATCAGTCCGCGCTGGTCGGATATCCCGCAACGGGGCACCTTCGCCCTTTCCGGGTTTGGGTTCGTGGACATGTGGAGTATCTACGCCACCATGCGCTCCGCCTGTTACATCCACCCTCTTCACGGCCCCACCCTTATCATTGAAAGTCGTATATCCCGTGGTTTTTCCTTCTGAATCCTTCTTCGGAACGGAATGCGCTCCTTTAGCATCCGGATCTTTTTTCACGTCATTCGCACTTCGCCCGCCACCCTTAAACATGTTGTGCAGTGCAGTTCCGGTTGTGCCAAAGCCGTGCGCGGCAGTTAACCCACCAGCGACGACGGCTGGCGCTCCGGCTATACAACCTACCCCTGTGGCACAGGCTGCTGCGCCTCCAGTCGCGACCGAGGATCCAAAGGCTGTTTCTATCATGCCCCCTGCAGCAGCCAATCCATCCCCAAGATTTGCCCCGTACCCACCGGCCGCCGTTTGTGGAACGTTTCTTGGATCGATTCCGACCGTAATGTCATTATTAAACGCACTTTCGAGACCACTTACAAAATCTGAAAACTCTCCGTGCCCATCCGGGTCAACTTTCCTCAGAGGATTGTTCTTCACATAGCCATACAGGTTAAGAGACTGCGGGTCATCCATCTGCGAATAGGGAACCGGCTCTTCCTTGGCGCTCCAGTCCGGCGACATAAAACGTCCCGTGGAGGAAGAATAATACCGGGCCCCGAAGTAATCATTGCCCGTCTCGACATCCCGTATCTTGCCGGTGAACTCCTGCTCAAGGTTAGTGGCGGGCGGGGTCATGTAGGCGCCGAAAGGGTAGAAGTTAGTTAAGCAGATGTTTCCCGTGGTGGGACACGCGGACCCACCGGTGAGCCCGACGGTGGCGCGGCTCGACCCGATCTGGTCGGGCACGATAAGCAAGCTGGGGTAGACGGATTCCGTGAAGCCCATGCGATAGGCCAGCTTGCCATTGAAATACAAATTGCGGATCTGGTTTGCCGGATACAGACCGTTGATCGCCACCGTCTGTTCGTCCACTACGGTACCATCCGCCCCGTACCAGTAGGTACTGCGCGCCAGCTCATTCCGCGGGCAGGCCTAATTCCAAGCTTGCCGCGCAGCTTCCATTTGAGTTGGTGACCTCACGAAGAGGATGAGCCGCCCGGACTTCGGCGATGCAGTCGCCGAGCCGCAGTTGTTCGTCGTCACCACCCCATGCTGAAGCACCTCGTCCGTCGAGAAAAAAGTGGGAAAACCCGCCCAACACTGCACGTATTGAAAGTAGTTGCGGCCACCAAGGGTTCGAATGATAGGGCCCACCGAGATAGAGTCGACGAACCCCACGATAGGGTTGTTCACCGGAAGGTTATCGCAATTCTTGTACTTCTTGTTAAACGCTTTTACTTCGTCTTTATTCCCACTCTTCAAAACTTTATCCCGTGCCGCATGCTTGCCTTCACACTGGGGAACATTGATTTCCTTGGCATCGCGAGTAAAGCGCAGCGGAACTACTCCCTGCTTGTCTATAGTAAGCAACAATGAAAGATCGCTCTCCCGTCCCAGCCCTACATATAGGATGGTGCGCGGCGAAAGCCACGAGATAGATGTAACAGGATGCCCGCTCTTGCCATCTACAAGCATGATCTGCATGGTCTGTGCACGAAGAGCGGCCGCGCATGAGGCAAAGATGATTAAAGCTATTAGCCCCCTTGCGGCAAACCTCATGGCAAGGAACATCCTGCAACTCGTGTCGCTGGTCCCCACGGGCATGGCCTATACCCTCCAATCCCAACAAGTCTCCTAGGGCGCCTCTCGGCTTCGCCCCAAAGTGGTTATAAACCTGGATTCACTGGCGTAGTGTTAGGCTCGATCAACTATAATGATAGAAGAGCCCCAATCCAGCAAGACCCACTTTTTTGCGTCGCACCGCAGGTGCAAGAAGAGGAAAGTCTTAAATGGGCGGTATACCCGGCGTTGGAAGGCGTCCAGTTTCCTCGCCAGTACCACCGATTCCTCGTCTAACTGACTGTCGATCATCTTGCCGATCAGGTTCACTACCTGCTCGATGCGCGCCGGGTTCTGCTCGAACATCCGCCAGATCAGCGGTTCGCTATCCACATACCGTTCGGCCGCAAGCATAGCTTGTGAATATAGGTCGCATAAGTCGAGCGAAGGATCCTCGCCTTGAACCAGCGGCTCGAAAATAAAGATTGCCGC
>DASWUZ010000095.1:0-39300 GCA_036401395.1 Acidisarcina sp. | reverse complement strand
ATGGCGACGCTCGCCAACGACCAAGGCGTTGGCTATCTCCACCGCCCAAAGGGACGGCACGATAGCCTGCTTGTTCTCCAGGGCATCGAGGACGCGGTAGGCGTACGCGCTTTGTTCGTCCGGATAGCACCATGTCATGGCTACAGAGGCGTCGATAACCATACCGTCCATCAGGAGCGCCGCCCCTCCTCGATGAGGTCGCGAATAGTAACGCCTTTAGGTAGAGAACGGCCCTTGCCAAACGCCTTCAACTCCGCGATGACGCTTGCGCGGCCGGGGCGAGTGCCTGGAGTCGCAGGAATAAGCTTGGCCACTGGATGGCCATGCTTCGTGATGGTGATGTGCTCGCCGTTTTGAACCCTCTCCAGAAGCGCGGCAAGATGGGTCTTCGCCTCATAAGCACCGACTGTCGACATAATCCTAATTTAGACCAGTCTAAGACTAGTGTCGAGGTGCAAAGTGTTTATGCGTTTAGTCTCTCGGTTATGGTCCCCTGCCACCGAAGGTTCTTGAATGCCCGTTGCAGGCGGTCGGATAGGTTCTCAAACATGATCCCAGTTTACCGAGGGGCCCACGTTGTACCTCTTTCCGAGCCGCTCCACTCGGAAACAAGAGGAACGGTGGCCGGCGAATCAGATCAGTTCGACCTCCAGAGATCGTGCAGATGCAGCACACCAAGGACCGCGCCGGTTTCATCCATCACCACCAGGGAAGTGATCTTCCGCTCTTCCATGATGTGCAGCGCCGTAGCGGCGAACTGGTCCGGGGCGATCGTCAGCGGGGCCGCATGCATCGCCTCGCCGGCCGATTTATGCAGCGCGTCTGGCCCCTCGCGCTCGAGCAGGCGTCGCAGATCTCCGTCACTGATAATCCCGACCAGCCGCCCGGCCTCCTGGACGGTAGTGATGCCCAGGCCCTTGCGCGACATCTCGTAGATCACTTCGCTCATCGGCGTGGCCAACGCTACCTGCGGAACGGCATCGCCTGAATGCATCAACTGCCGCACCCGCGCCAAGCGCTTGCCCAGCTTGCCGCCGGGATGAAGGTCGGCGAAATCTTCTTCACGAAAGCCCTTCCGTTGCGACACGGCAATCGCCAGCGCATCGCCGAGCGCCAGCATCACCGTGGTCGAGGCAGTGGGAGCAAGCCCCATGCTGCAAGCCTCTTCGGCGACGCTGCAATCGAGCGCGAGGTCGCTCGCCCGGCCCAATGTGGAATTAATGTCGCAGCAGAAACTTATCATCCTATTACCTGCCTCCCCCCGGTCTTCAGCAGCGCAGCCTTGCCCCATGCCTTCGCGCTTCAAAGCGGCGACCAGCCGCACCAGTTCCTCAGTCTCCCCGCTGGCTGAGAGCACGATCAAGACGTCTCCCGGCGAAAGCATCCCTAGGTCGCCATGCAGGGCATCGGCCGCGTGAAGAAAAAAAGCTGGGGTGCCGGTAGAGTTCAGCGTCGCCGCAATCTTCTGCGCTATGATCCCGCTTTTCCCCATGCCCGTGACCAAAACGCGGCCGCGCGACGCGCTACACTCCATCACCCAAACGACCGCGCGCTCAAAATACGAGGACATGGGGCCGTCGAGCCGCTCAGCCAGTGTCAGCAGTGCCTCGACCTCTATCCTCACCAGCCGCGCCGGAGTATGTTCTTTCATATGATTTGCTTTGTTTGGCGATATTCGCCGCCGTTCAAACAGCACTAAACCTAGTCAAATAGCCCGATCCTGCAGATCATTTCCCGCCCAGCCTGCGATCTTGATTTCCGAAGCAACGGCCCAGGCTTCCCTGATCCGCACCTCTACGTTTTTGCACCTCTACGTCTTCAAGGTGTAGCCACCGGGCTTTTGTCTCTGTCCTAAACCGGCTTCCCCTCTGTCCCGTAAAATGGACAAGACGCAACTCCGTTGCAGGTCCGCTACGGCGAGGCGAAAGAAAGGTCGCAAAGTTTTGAAACGAAATCATCTGGTACTCCCAATCATAGTCGCGGGCCTGGTGCTGATCGCATGGTTCGCCGCCTCGAGGCACATCCGTCATCAGACAAGCCATCAGGCGATGCTCGTTTCCGATGGCGGCGGCAGTGCGATCAAGGTGCATCAATCCGATGAGGACGCGCCCCAGTCTCTGGTCAATAAGCCGGCTCCCGGCTTCACGTTGGTCGATCTGAACGGCAAGAAAGTCTCCCTAATCGATTATCGCGGCAAGGCCGTCCTGGTTAATTTCTGGGCGACCACGTGCGGCCCATGCAAGGTCGAGATTCCCTGGTTCGTCGACTTCCACAACCAGTATGCCTCTCAGGGGTTTGAAATTCTCGGCCTCTCCTACGACTCGCTCGACGATGAAGACAAGGCCGCTGCGGCTAAAGACAAGGAAGAGATTCGCGCCTTTATCGCCGGCATGCACATGAACTACCCCGTCGTGACCGGCGGCGAAAGTGTGGCTCAAGCATACGGCGGCGTGGACGGCCTGCCCAGTTCGTTTTTCATAGATCGAAGGGGCGTAGTCGTGGCGCAGACCATGGGCCTGCACTCGCGCGAGGAGATCGAGGGCGACATCAAAAAAGCGCTGGCCACGGGTGGCGCTTAGTCATGGCTTCGCAACAAGTGCTTCGAGCGCGAGCCCGCAGAAGTAGAGGCGCCGCTTTCATCTTGCAGCGTATTTTCCGGCTGATTCTGTTTAGCGCCGCCTGGTTTTCGTTCTGGCCTGCGGCGTCGGGAAAGAGCGGGGCCGCCCTCGCCCAGGACGAGTCCACTGGCGGCGGGGATTTTTCGCACACCGCGCACCCTGCCGTGCAATATTTGTTCCCCGAACAACTCTCAGTGTCGGCCGGAAAGCCCGCTACCGCCGACCTGCACTTCCGCATTGCCCCGGGTCTGCATATCAATTCGCACAAGCCCTACGAAAAAAATCTCATCCCCACCAACCTGATGGTTGTTGAAGAGCCGGGCCTCAAAGTTGCCGCGGTAGATTTTCCGGCCGGCAAGGATTTCGCTTTCTCCTTTGCACCCACGGAAAAAATCAGCGTCTACAGCGACGAGTTTGTTCTGCACGCCCACCTCACCGCTGAACGGGGAGACCATCTTCTCCAGGCAAAGCTGCGCTACCAGGCCTGCGACGCGAGCACCTGCTTTCCTCCGAAGACAATTCCCGTCGCCATCGACATCATCGCCAAATAGCTAAGCCGGCAAGCTCCCTGGAACACAGGCGCAAGGTGAGGCCTGCAATGCGGGACCGGCTGGCACTACTACTCAAAAAAGTGGCCACAATCCGCTGGCAACCAGCTAGCTGCAATCGCCTTCTGAGCTTTTGTAACAATCCTTTAACAATGGAGATAAAGTGGCAAAGAAGCAGAAGTCGAAAGCCCTAGGCGACCCAACCCAACTAGAACCTATTGCCGATAAAGAGGGCACCCTCCAGGTCATTATCGAAACCCCGAAAGGCAGCCGCAATAAGTTCGCGTTCGACCCGGAACAGGAGATTTTCACTCTGAAGAAAGTTCTCCCTGCGGGCATGGTGTTTCCCTACGACTTCGGCTTTCTCCCCAAAACCCTGGCAGATGATGGCGACGCCATTGACGTGCTCTTGCTCATGGATGAGCCCGCCTTTCCCGGCATCCTCGTTAGGGCCCGTCTTATTGGCGTCATCGAGGGCGAACAGGTGGATGGGAAGAAAAATGTCCGCAATGACCGCCTGGTAGCGATCGCCGAGGCCAATCACATGTATGCGCATATTCGCAAGCTGGACGACCTGCCTGAGCAGTTTCTTCGCGAACTTCAGGACTTCTTCGTCAACTTCCACAGGCTCGAAGGCAAGGAATATAAACTGCTCGGTTGCAAAGGCATCGACGAGGCCGAAGGCTTGATTAAAAAATCTCAGAAAGAATTGAAGAAGAGTGGCAACAACTAGCTAGGTGAAAGTGGCCGAGGCATTCGCATCATGAAAGAAGTGTTGTTTCGATTTCTCATTGGCGGATTAGTGATCAGTTCCTTCGCTCTGCTCGGTGACATGCTCCGGCCAAAGAGCTTCGCTGGCCTTTTCGGAGCCGCACCCTCGGTGGCGCTGGCCACCTTCGGCCTCACAATAGCGCACCAGGGTAAGCTCTACGCTGCCACGGAAGCACGTTCCATGGTCCTCGGCGCAGCCGCATTCTGCATTTATGCCTACTTCGTTAGCCAGGTATTGGCCGCTTCAAAGTTCGCGCCGCGATGGTGACTCTGGCGCTGCTTCCTTTATGGGTGGGCATTTCTTTCGGTCTCCGATATGCGCTGCTCAAATAGAGGTACGCGATGAAGCTATGAAAGTCGGCCTCCAGCCATCTGCACTCAAGGGTTCAAAGTTTCACGAACACGCTCTGCGGTTCGGACTAGGTGGACTCATCACCGTGGCCGCAGGGCTGATCGCCGAACGCTTCGGCCCGGTCCCAGGGGGACTATTCCTCGCCTTCCCTGCGATCTTTCCTGCCGCCGTTACTTTGGTAGAGAAACACGAGAAAGAGAAAAAGGAAAAGGCGGGCCTTCAGGGCCATACACGCGCCCGAGAGGCGGCCGCGCTCGATTCCCTTGGCGCCGCGCTTGGAAGCATCGGTTTGCTTGGCTTCGCCGTGGTTATGTGGCGCTACCTGCCAAACCACAGCCCCTTCGCTGCGCTGGCCCTCGCCCTCACCGCGTGGCTCCTGACTGCAGGCACCCTCTGGTTAATCCGCAAGCAACATTTCCTATCGCGCTCCGCGACCGCAACTCCGGGCAAATAAGATGGAGCCGCAAATGAGCGGCTCCATCTGCGAGCCGTCAAAAGTTAGCTGCAGCCGCTGGTCGAGCCGCAGGACATGCACCGGTAGCAACTGCCGTTGCGCACCATGATCGCCCCGCAGGTTAGGCAGCTCGGGGCGTCACCCATGTCGTACATGCCCTTCATGGCATCGGAGACGTGGTGGTAAACCCCGCGGTCCTCGGCCTTGAGCGGGCTAGCGGTCGCCGAGCCGGCAGCCGCGCCTGATTCCGGCAGCAGGCCACCCTGCGGCGCGGAAGTAGCCCCATAACCGCGCGTCGACTGGTGCTGGTCTGCGCTGAAATGCTGTGGCTCACCCAGATCTTCTCCGATGTCGGCCGCAGACGGAGCCGGAGCAGTTGACGCAGCCGCACCCATCCCCGCAAACAAAGTCAACTGCGTCCCGGACAAAAACCGCAACTGAGTCCAGCGGAAGATGTAATCCATGATCGACTTCGCGTAGCCGATCTGCTCATTGCCCGTCCACCCCGAAGGCTCAAACCGCAGATGCGCAAATTTCTCGCACAGCACCTTTAGCGGCACTCCATGCTGCAGCGCCAGCGAAACGCAGGTGGCGAACGAATCCATGAGACCAGAGACCGTCGACCCCTCCTTCGCCATCTTCACGAAGATTTCGCCCGGCTGTCCATTCGGATAAAGTCCAACCGTGATGTAGCCCTCATGCCCCGCAATCGAAAACTTATGGGTCAGCGAAGCACGTTCCTCCGGCAACCGATGGCGCACGGCCTTCGGTGGGCCATTCAAATCCTGCACGCCAAACAGCGATTCCTGGTTCGGATCAGCCACAACCACTCGCTTCATTGCTACGGCAAACGAATTCGCCGCCGCAATCACACTCCGCGAACTGACCTCGAGCTTCTCCGAAACCTTGTCCTCAAGCGTTTTGAGGTCAGCCTCAGAACCGGTTGCGCCCGCAGCCAGAGCCGCCAGCACGCGGTCCGCGGCCGCCGTCAACACCTGGTCCGAAGTGTCCTTCGCATTCTTGATCGCCGTCGCTCCTTTGCCGTCTGAAGTGTTCAACGGCTGGCCGCCCTTCGAGCCGTCGCGATAGACCGCGACCGCCTTCAGGCCGAGACGCCACGACTCCATGTATGCCTCGGCTATGTCATCGAGATTGCAGTCGTGCGGCAGGTTGACCGTCTTTGAAATCGCGCCCGACAAAAATGGCTGCGCCGCCGCCATCATCTTTACGTGACCCATATAGTGGATCGACCGCGTTCCCTTGGCGGGTTTAAACGAGCAATCGAAACACGCGAGGTGCTCCGGCTTGATCGCTGGCGCGCCCTCGATCGTACCTGTCGCGTCAATGTAGCTCACGATCGCATCGACCTGATCGCCGCTGTAGCCCAGCTTGAAGAGCGCCGCCGGGACGGTGTTGTTCACGATCTTGATCATGCCGCCGCCCACCAGCTTCTTGTACTTCACCAGAGCCAGATCAGGCTCGATGCCCGTCGTATCGCAGTCCATCATGAAGCCGATCGTCCCCGTGGGCGCAAGCACCGTCACCTGCGAGTTGCGATACCCATGCTTCTCGCCATGGGCGAGCGCCTTGTCCCAGGAATCTTTGCTGGCCTCGATCAACTCATCGAGTTGCGGCGCAACAAAAGGCTCCACGGAATGGCGGCTCTTGCCAATCTTGTTGACCTCCGCGCGATGCATCCGAATCACATCCAAAAACGGTTCGCGGTTTACATAGAATCCAGGGCAGGCCCCACCGTCATGGTCCGCAGCCGCAGTCAAGGTGGTGGCCGCAGCCAGCGGCTGGCACTTTTCAGCAAGCCTCGAGGATTGCAAATAAGCCTGCCCGCTCATGATCGCCGTAAGCGTCCCCGCAAAGTCCCGGCCGGCGTCGGAATCGTAAGGCAGCCCAAACGCCATCAGCAGCGCCCCAAGGTTCGCATACCCCAATCCCAGCGGTCGATAGTCATGCGAATTGCGGGAGATCGACTCGGTCGGATACCCCGAGTTATCGACGAGGATATCCATCGCCGTAATCAGGATGTCGATCGACTCGCGATAAGCCGCAGTGTCGAACGCGCCCGCGGGGGTCAGGAACTTCATCAGGTTAAAACTCGCCAGGTTGCAAGCCGAGTTATCGAGGAACATGTATTCCGAGCAAGGGTTCGATGCATTGATCCGCCCAGTGTTCTTCGACGTGTGCCACTTGTTGATTGTCGTGTCGTATTGCATGCCAGGGTCGCCGCACTGCCACGTCGCTTCGGCAATCTTCTTCATGATGTCGCGCGCCTTGATCGTCTTCACTGGCGCGCCGTCCTTCACCGTACGTGTCGTGAACTCCGCATCGCGCTCGACCGCGCGCATGAATTCATCGGTCACGCGCACTGAGTTATTCGCGTTTTGAAAGAAGATCGAAGAATAAGCCTCAGAGTCCGGCCCCGACCCGTCATACCCCGCCTGCATCAGCGTCCAGGCCTTCGCCTCTTCTTTCGACTTGCACTCGATGAATTCAAGAATGTCGGGGTGATCGACGTTGAGGATTACCATCTTAGCGGCACGGCGGGTCTTGCCGCCGGACTTGATGACTCCTGCGAAGGCGTCGAAGCCGCGCATGAAACTCAGCGGACCCGAGGCGGTGCCGCCGCCGGAGAGCTGCTCCATGGAGCCGCGAATCGGCGAGAGGTTGGTGCCGGTGCCGGAGCCCCACTTGAAGAGCATGCCTTCGGTCTTGGCGAGGGTCAGGATCGAGTCGAGTGAGTCATCGACGGCGTTGATGAAGCAGGCGGAGCACTGCGGATTTTTGTAGCCGCTGGCGGTGAACTCAACCGCGCAGGTGTGGGGGTTCCAGTGCCAGTTCTGGCCGTCGGAGTTGGGCTCAAGGCGCTCGCAGCCGACATTGAACCAAACGGGCGAGTTGAAGGCGACCTTCTGCGTGATCAGCAGATGCACCAGTTCGTCATGAAAAATCGCCGCGTCTTCCGGCCCCGCGAAGTAGCCGCCATTCATGCCCCAATCCCGAATCGTCTCCGCCACTCGACCCACCAGCGCACGCACGCCGCCCTCTCGCCCAGGAGTGTCTAGCTGCCCATGCAAATACTTGCTCGCCACGATATTCGTCGCCGTCATCGACCAGTCGATCGGCACGTCCACATTCTTCTGCTCAAAGATGGCCTTGCCGCTCGCGTCGGTGATCAGCGCGGTGCGCGTCTCCCACGCAACCTCGTCATAGGGTGACACGCCGGGCCTCGAAAAATAGCGGTCAAAGCGCAGCCCTGGCTTCCTGTGCTTGCCGGAAGCAACTGTGGTCGAAACGGGATTTGCTGCGCTGGCTTTTTCTGTGGCGGCGGTCTGGGAAACGGTCTCGGGCATTCGTGCTCCTTCAAATTTGGACGAACTGGCTCAACTCAACTGGACAAATGCAGGCTCCCTATAAGAGGGGTCTCTGCCGGTGCTGCTGAAATAAAAAGGCGGCAAAAGGGTCAGCGCGGGCAAAAAGTCTCGCCCTAAAACTTCTGTAATTCAATAGGTGTCTTGGATCCGATGCCGGCTCAGCGTCAAGTTCGGTTACACGTCAAAGCGTTTCAACTCTGGTGTCTGCCACCGAAAAAAAACAAGAGCCGCAGTGGGCAAAGTACCGCTGTCTGTAGAGCCTGTCAAGCAAGAACCACTACATCTTGTATTTTACTAGTTAATAGACGGATCGGAGCTCGTTTCCCAATTCGGCCCAGTCGCGCGGCCCTCCAGCTCTCCGTTCCGCTTACTTCGACGAAGTTACGCTCGCCCGTGGCCCTGCACAAGGCCTCCTGCGTCCCATTTCCTGTGGACGGTTGTGGAAAGGTGGATAATGCCCCGGCTGGCTTTTGCAACTGGCCCCGAGCGAATTGGATACCGGCGTTTTTCGCCCAGGGCGGCAGCAAAGCTATTGAATGGCAGAAGGAAGACACTAACGGGAGGGAGCATTTCAGCCGATGGGAAGAGCAGCGAGCGCCCCAGGGCTGGTGGCTAAAGACTGGTGCACACGCAGGGGTTCCGGGCCTGCTGGAAACAGCACAGCGCCAGCCGGCGCAAAACAAGCGAGGCGTCTGAATGACAGGCCTGCTCCACATAGCCGCCGCAGCCCTTCCAGGGCCGGCACCGCTGAAAAAGCGACAACTCAAAGTGCTGCTCCTTGTCGAAGACAATCCCGGCGATGCGCGCCTGCTCAGAGAGATGTTGAACGAGCCTGGCTCGCACTACTTTCAACTGACCCAGGTTGAAAGCATGAAGGAAGCCGAGGAGCATCTGGCGCGAAATGCGGTGGACATCATTCTGCTTGACCTTGGCTTGCCCGATGCTCACGGGCTTGTCGCCTTGCACCGCGCCCACACAGCCGCGCCTCGGGTGCCGCTGGTGGTCCTGACGGGCAACGATGATGAAAATATCGCCAGCCAGGCCTTGCAGCTTGGTGCCCAGGATTTCCTCATCAAGGGCGATATCTCCACCCGCGCCCTGCTTCGCGCCCTTCGCTATGCGGTCGAGCGCAAAAGCATGGAAGAAGCTCTTCTGGATGAGAAAGAGCGGGCCATCTCCATGAACGAGGCCCTCAGCCGGGGGGCAACCCGACAGACACAGTTGAGGGAAGCCGGCGAGAAAATGAACCTCCAGCTCCAGACTGAAATCGCCGCAAGCAAACATGCCCAGGACGGGTTGGTAGAGAAGGAAGCGCACATCGAAGCTGCCCTCAAAGAAAAAGACGTCCTGCTTGGAGAGATACATCACCGGGTCAAGAACAATCTGCAGATCGTCCACAGCCTCCTCGAGCTCCAATGCGGACAGATTCAGGACCCCTGCGCCCTCGCCATGCTTCGTGACAGCCAGAACCGCATCCGCTCCATGGCGCTGATCCATCAGACCCTCTACCAGTCCAAAGATTTCGGACATGTGGACTTTGGCATTTTCCTGAATTCGCTTGTTCCAACCCTGATCAATTCTTATTTGAAAAATCCAGAGCGCATTCTGCTCTCCATCCTGTGCCAGAACATACATCTCTCTATCAACGCTGCCGTACCTTGCGGCTTGCTCGTCAATGAACTCATCTCGAACTGCCTGAAGCACAGCTTTCCCAGCGAAAGCCGGGGCCGCATCGACATATCGTTCGTAGCCGAGACGGACAACGTTCTGGTCCTTACTGTCTCGGATAACGGCGTCGGTATCGCCGAGGATTTCGAACTCACCGAGACTACAAGCCTCGGATTGCAACTGGTCTTCCTGCTTACCGACCAGCTTCACGGCAAAATGACCGTGCATCGCTCCCGTCCAACCTCCTTCGAGCTGCGGTTTTCACGTACAAATGCCGACCTTACCGCGCCGGCTTAGGTCCGAGAGCAGATGACAACCTCTTATCTACGAAGGTGGCGAGGCCAGGTCGCTCTGGGATCCGCCCTCCTGACCCTCTTCGCTGTGGGCACGATCTCCTATCGCGGCATCGTCTCCTCCCGTGAGAGCCAGGCCTGGGTCGACCACACCCGCCACGTTCTGGCTGTATTGCAGGATCTCACCCTGGCAATTCAGACCTTCGAATCGAGCTTCCGCGGATTTGTCATTACCGGCAACCAGTCTTATATTGGCGTCTACCGCATTCAGGTTGCGCATGCGAAACAGGCCTTGGAAGAGTTCGGACGCCTGACCGAAGATAATTCCCGCCAGCAGGCTTTGGTGCCGGACCTAAAAAACCTTTTCGAGCAAAAAGTAGAGTTTTCGGAAACGATCCTGAGCATCCGGCAAGCGAGCGGCCTTGAGGCTGCGGCAAGTACGGTTCCAATGACTATTGACCAGGGCCTCACCAGCGGCTTGCAGAATAAAATCGATGCCTTGGCGAACGAAGAGCAGCGTTTGCTAGCACTACGCGAGGCAGAGACAAACAGCCGCATCCATCACACCAAAGTGCTCGTCCTGCTCATATCATGCCTCGGGTTGCTGGTCGCCGTGGCGGCAGACTGGGGGGCCGGGCAGGACGATTACCGGCGTAAAAGAGCTGAAAGGACGTTGCGCAACGAACTCCTCGAATCCGCGCCCGATGCCATGGTAGTTGTGAACGGCCTGGGAAAGATCGTCCTGATGAACCTGCAGGCCGAGAAACAATTCGGCTACCGCCGCACCGAGCTGGCCGGCCAACCCATCTCCACCATCATCCCTGAGGGCTTCGCGGAGCGTGTGATAGCGGATGGTGCCCGCACCGCCGCCGCCGCGATTGCCCAACAGATTGGCGGTGGGATCGAGCTTTGCGGCCGACGCAAGAACGGAAACGAATTCCCCATTGAGATCATGCTCAGCCCACTCGAAAATGACCGGGAAATCCTGATCATCGCGGCCATACGAGACATCAGCATTCGCAAAGAAGCCCAACGACATCTGGCGCTGCTCGAGGGCCGATACCGCGGGCTGCTGGAGGCCGCCCCCGACGCGATGGTGCTCGTCAACAGGGCTGGGCACATCGTTGTTGTCAACGCCCAGGCTGAGAAGCAATTTGGCTACTGCCGGGAAGAACTCGTGGGGCAACCGGCAGCCCATATTCTTCCTGGGACTGCCGCCAATGGGCTGATCACCGAGGTGTTGCGATCGACCGCGACGGCTCCTGCGCAATCGACTGGCCTCGGAGTCGAGGTGTGTGGCCGCCATAAGAACGGGTCTGAATTCCCCATCGAAATCATGCTCGGGCCTCTGAAAAGTACGGAGGGTGTCCTCGTAACCGTCGCGATTCGAGACATCACCGCCCGCAAACAGGCAGATGCTCTTCTTCTCGAAAAGCTGGAAGAGCTTAACCGCTCCAATGAGGAGTTGGAGAAGTTTGCTTACATAGCCTCCCACGACCTCCAGGAGCCGCTGCGAATGGTCGCCAGCTATACGCAGCTTTTGTCCCGGCGCTACAAAGGAAAGCTCGATGCAGAGGCCGACGAATTCATCGCCTACGCCGTCGACGGCGCCCTCCGCATGCAGCGCTTGATCCAGGACCTTCTGGCCTATTCCCGCATCGGCACCCAGGGCAAAGAACTGCTGAACACCTCAGGCGAAGAGGTGTTCAACCGCGCTCTCTCAAACCTGCAGGGGGCGATCGAGGACAGCGGCGCCGTCGTGACCCATGGCCCGATGCCGACCGTGTTAGGCGACGAAAGCCAGTTGATCCAGCTTTTTCAAAATCTGATCGGCAACGGTATCAAGTATCAAGACAAGAGTGCCGATATACCACGGATACACGTCTCGGCGGAACGTAGCAAAAATAAGCGGTGGGTCTTCTCGGTAAAGGACAACGGACTAGGCATAAGCCCCCAATATTTCGAACGTATATTTGGCATGTTTCAGCGCCTGCACAAGCGGGAAGAATTTGCCGGCACCGGCATAGGTCTGGCCATCTGCAAGAAAATCGTCGAGCGGCACGGGGGCAACATATCCGTGGAGTCGGAACCAGGGCACGGATCCACCTTCCGCTTCGCCCTTATTGGAGAATGAGTAATGAAACGTGACCATCCGACCTTGCACGTCCTCCTGGTCGAGGACAGCCCCGGCGACGTGCGCCTGACTTTGGAGACCTTTCGCGAAGAGGATTCCTCTATCCACATCGACGTTGCCGCCGACGGCGTCGAGGCGATGGCCTTTCTCAATCGCGAAAAGGGATACGAACAGGCTTCCCGCCCAGACCTCATCCTGCTGGATCTCAACCTCCCGCGCATGGACGGCAAGGAAGTCCTGGCCAGAATCAAATCGGATGAGGAGCTCCGCACCATACCGACCGTCATTCTAACTACGTCCGCAGCCGACGCGGACGTCATGACAAGTTACCAACTCCAGGCCAACTCCTTCCTTAGCAAGCCCGTACGTCTGGACGATTTCGAAAGCCTCGTAAAAAGCATCAATGAGTTCTGGCTGGTGAAGACGAAACTTCCCCGCCCAAGCTAACCCTACTGGCAATTCTGACCCGGATTACGAGTACCGCAAAAACTCAAGCAGTCCCGCCTCCGAAATGCATAACGCGAAACTTTTCCGCTTCGCTTCAGGTCAATTGCTGTAGGTGCGTCATGGGTCGGGGAATACGGCACCGTATCGAATCCGGAGCAGCGCGCATTTCTTGCATCCATCTCCCCTTACAACCAGAAGTCAGACGCGAATTATCCCGAGCCCTTCATTTTCACCACAACCAAAGACGATCGGGTAGGCCCTGTCCACGCCCGCAAGTTCGCTGCTCGCATGCAGGAGTTCAACAAACCTTACGACTATCTGGAGATAGTGGAAGGGGGCACGGAGCGGGCGCAGACTTTAAAGAGCAGGCGAAGACACGTGCCATTGAGTTCGTCTATTTCACTCTAAACTCATGGATAAGGGAAAACGAGTCCAGCTAAGAGCAAAGCGTTTGGCCCTAGCTGATAGGGATCTCCACCGATGCGCCCTCCCACAGGCATACCCGCCTGCGCAACCTTGAGTTGAATCCTGACGAAAATCTCTCCCGAAAATTTGATTCCATAAATTCGGCAAGATACCCAAATACAGCTGACTTCCATCTAACTGAACGTCTGAAGGCATTTTGTAGTACTTGCGGCACGGTTCTCCACCCTTTAAAACTCGTTTGCAGTTCTTGAATTCCTTGCAGCTCCGCCATAAGCAGTAAAGAGAGCGCAAGTCTCACCTGCGGATCCAGCCGTTCTCTGGGATAACTATGACCACTTCAACGCGTTCCTTCCCAAGGCTCTTTAGCCTTGCTTTTCCTGTTGCACTCGCTTGCGCCATAACTTGCCAGGCGCAGACGGACGTTACCACCTGGCACAGCGACGCTGCCAGGACGGGCCAGAACCTCACCGAATCCATCCTCACCCCGCAGCTCGTAAACTCCACAAACTTTGGCTTGCTCGGGACGTTCAAGGTTGACGGAAAAGTAGACGCTCAGCCCCTCTACGTTTCGGCGCTCAATCTTCCAGGCGTGGCGGGCACGCACAACGTGCTCTTTATCGCCACCGAACATGACAGCGTTTACGCGGTCGACGCCGACACCGGCAAACAGTACTGGCATCGCACCATGCTCCCTGCCGGGGAGACCACCTCAGACTCTCGTAACTGCAACCAGGTTGTGCCCGAGATCGGCATCACTGCCACTCCGGCAATCGATCGCACCGTCGGCCCTCACGGCACCATCTACGTGGTGGCCATGAGCAAAGACTCCTCCGGGAATTACTACCACCGTATTCACGCCCTCGACATCACGACTGGCGCTGAGGAGTTCAACGGCCCGGTACAAGTGCATGCCACCTACCCCGGTTCCGGGGATGGAAGCACCGGGGGGACAGTCACTTTCGACCCGAAACAATATAAAGAACGGCCGGGGCTGCTGCTCCTCAATGGAATGCTCTACACCAGCTGGGGATCGCATTGCGACGTACGCCCCTACGGCGGCTGGATGATGACCTACAACCAGACGACACTTCAGCAGACAGCCGCCATCGACTTTGTCCCAAACGGCAGCGATGCTGCTCCATGGAACTCCGGTGCGGGTCCGGCGGCTGACAGTTCCGGCAACGTTTACACGTCCCTCGGCAACGGCACGTTTGACACCACGCTCAATGCTCAGGGCTTGCCATCGCAGGGCGACTACGGTAACTCCCTGGTCAAGCTTGCATTCCAGAACAACAAGCTGAACGTACTGGATTACTGGACCATGTATAACTCCAATGCTGAGTCTAACGTCGATGCCGACCTTGGTTCCGGAGGATACATGCTCCTTCCAGACCTGATCGATGCAACCGGGGCCACCCGGCATCTCTCCGTGGCTGCCGGCAAGGACACTAACCTCTATGTAGCCGACCGCGACAACATGGGCCACTACAATCCGAACAACAACTCGACCCTTTATCAGGAACTCACCGGCGCGCTGCCCGGCGGCGTATGGTCAAGCCCTGCCTACTTCAATAATCGTGTCTACTACGGCTCCGTCGGCGCCACCATGCGTGTCTTCGACATCACCGCCGCGAAGCTCAGCACCTCACCTGCTCAAACCACCCCTACGTCATTTGCCTATCCGGGCACAACGCCCAGCATATCCGCCTTCGGAACATCGAATGCTATCGTCTGGGCCGCGGAGAATGGCAACACAGCGGTCCTTCACGCCTACGACGCCAATAATCTGGCCGTCGAACTCTACAACAGCGACCAGGCACCCTCGTCACGAGATCATTTCGGAGTGGGAAATAAATTCATCGTTCCCACCATCGCAAATGGCAAGGTCTACGTAGGAACGACCAACAGCGTTGCCGGCTTCGGGTTCATCCACCACATATCGGCGCCGCTTGCGGATGGCGACTACACAATGACCAATCAGTTCAGCAAGCTCGTCCTCGATGACAATGGCACGAACGTCTCTGGCTCGGTGGTCTACCAGTTGAATCCCAGCTCCAGTCTCAACCAGAAATGGTTCTTCTCCTACAACGGCAACGGCTACTACATCATCCAGAATGTCTCGAGCGGGCTCTTCCTTACCGAGCCCAACAGTTCCGCGACTCCTGGCACTTTGCTGGAGCAGGCGACGCCGAACAATCAGGACTCGCAACTCTGGTCTCTCACCCGTTCCGGGACGGGTTACACCATCACTAACAAATTGACGAAGCTGGTTCTGGACGATTCCAGCCATTCAACCAGCAGCGGCCAATACATCGATCTCTACACCCCGAACGGCGGCGCCAGCCAAGTCTGGAACCTCCAGTAACCCACGTTAATCTGAACGCAAGTAAAAGAGGTCCGGCGATTTCGCCGGGCCTCTCCATTTCTCGATGCTCGAAAACTTGTGATCGAGTTCAATGCTTAAAGAGCGGTGGGCGATCGAGTTCAACCGCCTCCATTAGCAATCTTGCTCCGAGCAAGAGGCTTTCATTTAGGATTCAAAGCCATCAAAGCGACGAGGCGGTCCTCCTCTAGCTGGTTGACCAGAGTGCAACACTGACGCGAACAGAGGTGACGCCGCTGAGTCCTTCCTTCATGAGACTCTCTAAAAAACCTAAGATGTACGTAACACTTTTACGAGACGTAGTACAAGCGAACCTAAGGAGAGCACGACGATGAACTCGCCGCAAGAGACCCTCGGGCTCCACCAGTACCACATGAAGCGGTGGATGCAGGTGCTCTACGGATGCGTCGCTCTCTTTTTCATCGGGATCGGCTTGGCTGGGATGTTCGCATCGCTCCATGACGCGAATAGTGTGGCCTTGTCGTTCATGATGGCTGCGTTCGTACTAGTTGGGACGTATCTACTTGTTCTGATTTTTCGCTCAAGGCTCGCGATAGAGGGTACCCGGCTGGAGCTGCGCGATGTTTTCCGAGAACGGACCGTCAAGTTGAGCGATATAGAGGGATATCGGACAGTCTCGAGCCGCAATGGTACCTATCAACAGATTTACCTCAAAGATGGTCGGGGCAAAATCACGCTCCAGAAGTATTTTGCTACCGACGATGACTATCGCGCGTGGTTTCAGCAGCTGACCGATCTGGATCAACGCGACCGGAAGACACTGCTGGATGAAATTGAACGCAGCGATACTCTGGGCGCCACGCCGGAGGAACGGCTGGCTGCGCTGGCTGGCGCCAAACGTTGGAACATCGTCCTTATAGTCCTATGCTGCGCCTCGGTAGCGGGCTTAAATCTGGGTAACTTCAGTACGCGGTGCGCGTCGGCTCTGGTCCTGGCTCTCGCGCCCGCTGCAATCTTCCTTCTGATGCAGAGGGCCCCGCTGCTCTACGCTTTTGGCAAGTCCAAAGCTGACCCCCGCGCTGATCTCTTGATTGCTTTCATGGTCGCCGCCTTCGGATTTCTGTTCTTCTCAACCAGTAAGCACCTGGTCGCGACGCTGCCCCTGTTTACGATCATCATTCCACTTTTCATAGGAGTGCTTGCAGCCTTTGGCGGCAAAGCATGGAGTAATAGCTCACGCTGGGGGATGCTTTTCCCCGTCGTCTTGTTTGGAGCAATGTATAGCTATGGGGTCGCAGTTGCGGCTGATATCTTGCCGGATCGCGCTCAATCAGCTAACTATTCCGTCCCGGTCATTGGCAGGCACATCTCGCACGGCCGCACAACCACTTACTACCTGGTACTAGCGCCGTGGGGCCCCATCTCCTCGCCCAACGACTTGAGCGTTGGCTCCCGTGTATACGGACTCTTCGGGGACGGAGGCCGGATATGTCTCACTCTCCATCCGGGCGCAGTACACGTTCCCTGGTACCACTCGTCCCCTTGCACAGCAACGGATATCATAGTTCCCATCCCGTCAACCCCTTAGTCGCACGGCTCGACAATGCAAGCTGGAATAGTTGCGGTAATGGATTGGCGGCGCTTTGAGTAGCCACTGACGTCGGCCCTTTATCGTCCCCCACAATGCGAATCGGTAAAACCCGCTCGGACTAGGAAAGAAGCCATGGGTTGATGAGCTTGATGCCGCATTGCTCGAAGTCCTTAGTATTGTGCGTCACGAGCGTTGCTCCGCAGGCTCGAACGATCGAAGCAATCTCGGGGCTAATCATCCTGACTACTTTCCAAACGAGCGCGGCAACCTGGAAGCTTCGAGACGGTCAAGGCTGCGGTCGCCATACGGCCTGTGGAATGCCGGGTCTATATGAGCCCTATAGGCGAGGGCAAATCCCGGCGCGCATTCCAATGCGTCGATGACAGGTCTCCGGTAACCTTGAGTGGTAAACAAAGGAAACTTCGCAGCGAATGATTCAAACCCTCTTCGGCAGTCTCAACGAACCCGAGCGAAAAAGCATTTTCGACCGCATGAAGCAGGCGGTCACCCGCACCCGCGACACGCTCAACGAGCAGATTGAGACCGTCCTCGCCTCCACCCGCGAAGTCGACGAGTCCTCCCTCGAAGATCTCGAACTTAGCCTCATCTCCGCCGACCTCGGCGTCAACACCGCTGCCGAAGTAGTCGACGCTCTCCGCGACCGCGCCAAGCGCCGCCAGATTCGCGACGGAGCCGAGCTCAAAGACCTACTCAAGGAACAGCTCCGCGCCATCTTGGATGAGCAGCAGTTACCCTTGCCGCACCACCGTACTCCTCCGTGGGTCATCCTGATGGTCGGCGTCAACGGCACCGGCAAGACCACCACATCCGGCAAATTGGCCGCTTACTTCCGCGCTCAGGGCAAGACAGTACTGCTCTGCGCCGCCGACACTTTTCGCGCCGCGGCCATCGAACAGCTCGAAGTCTGGGGCCACCGCTCGGGCGTCGAAATCATCAAGACCAAACAGGGCGGGGACCCCTCCGGAGTGCTCTACGACGCGCTCACCACCGCCAAGGCCCGCGCCATTGACGTGCTCATCGTCGACACCGCCGGGCGCCTTCATACCAAGGGCGGCCTCATGAGCGAACTCGACAAAATGCGCCGCGTCACCCAGCGCCTCATCCCTGACGGGCCCCATGAAGTCCTCCTCGTGATGGACGCCACCACCGGCCAGAACGGCCTCCAGCAAGCCCGCCTCTTCACCGAGTCCGCCGGGGTCACGGGCATCGTCCTCAGCAAGCTAGACGGCACCGCAAAGGGTGGCATCGCCATCGCCATCGCCCGCGAACTCAAACTTCCCGTCCGCTACGTTGGGGTCGGTGAAAAGATTGAAGACCTGCTGCCCTTCGACAGCGGAGCTTTCATCGACTCGTTACTCGCAGGTTGAGCGCGCGTGCTTTTCAGTAATTATTCGCCTGCTGGAAGCAGACGCTGAATCGACGGCGAAGTTACTGGCCGAGGAGGCTGGGCTATGTTGTTTCGTGACGCGCCTCAAAGTATCAAAGATGAGAAGTGGGTGCGCCAGGCGCTGCAGCTTGCGGAGCGCTCGGTTGGGCTGGCTTCCCCGAACCCAGTGGTGGGTTGCGTGATGGTGTTGCCCGATGGCATAAACGGAATCGTTACGCAGACCGGCGGCACCCTGGTGGGCGAGGGGTGGCACGAGTATGACCGCCTAGACCATGCCGAAATCGTCGGCCTCGCCCAAGCGGGAGAGCGGGCGCGGGGAGCGACAGCATATGTCACCCTGGAACCTTGCAGTCACCACGGACGAACAGGCCCGTGCGCAGACGCCCTCATCCGCGCCGGAGTGGCCCGCGTAGTTGCAGCCACCACCGACCCGAACCCTCTCGTCTCCGGCCAGGGCCTGGCAAAGCTCCGCACGGCGGGGATTGACGTGGTAGTCGGGGTGCGCGAGGAAGACGCGCGACGCCTGAATGATGCTTTCGCCAAATACATTCGTACCGGGCTTCCGCTTGTCACTCTCAAAGCCGCGCTCTCGCTGGACGGCCGCATCGCTCCGGTGCCCTCCCTCCGCAAGAGCGAAGCCACTCCATTCTGGCTAACCGGTAACATGGCGCGGCACCGCGTCCAGCAAATGCGTCACGCCTCGGACGCCATCCTCACCGGAATCAACACCATCCTCGACGACGACCCCTCATTCTCAGACCGCACCGGCCTGCCACGCCGTCGACCTCTGCTCCGCGTGGTCCTGGACTCGCACCTCCGGCTTCCCCTGACCTCAAAGCTCGTCCAAAGCGCCAATGCAGACGTGCTCGTCTTCTGCACCGAAGCCGACGCCGCCCGCCAAGAAGCCCTCGAAGCCGCCGGAGTCAGAATCGAAGTCTTGAAACCCGGTACGACCCAATCCTCCGATCGCGTCTCTCTCCGGCAATCAATCACCCGGCTCGGCGAACTACAAATGACCAGCGTCATGATCGAGGCAGGCGCTCAGATCAATACCAGCGCTCTGCGCGACGGACTGGTCGACCGTCTGTCTCTCTTCTACGCGCCGCTCCCGCTTGGGGCGGAAGGGCTACCATTCCTCCACGGCGTTCCAGAGGAAACACTCGCCGACCCCGCGGCCCTTAATCATCTCTTCGACCTCGACAACATCCGCCGCGAAGCCATCGAACCCGACACCTTATACGAGGGCTGGCGCGACGAATTCTGGACTCCCTTCAACAACCCGGACTGATCACCCAAAAGATGGGCTTTCGCACCTTACCCCAGCGCAAGACTCCATTCTCCGCTCATAAAATCCTGCGATAGACTCGAACCATGTTCACCGGCCTCATAGAATCTGTCGGCGCGGTGATCGCCGTTGAGCACCGTCAAGGTGCGACCCGCATTACCATAGCCGCCCCAGCCCTCGCTGCCCGGCTCACCGCCGGAGCCAGCATCGCCGTCAGCGGAGTCTGTCTCACCGCCCTCGACATTCAGCCCGATGGTGATCCGCCCGTTTTTCACGCCGACCTCGCAGCCGAAACGGTCGCCCGCACGTCCCTCGCGCAGCTGGCTCCCGGGCACCGCGTAAACCTCGAACTCCCAACCCCGGCCGGAGCTCCCCTCGGCGGCCACATCGTCCAGGGCCACATCGACGGCACCGGCACCCTGCTCTCCCTCGTTCCCGTGAGCACAATCAGCACGGACAATCCAGACGCACCACCAGCAGACCCCGAATCAGCAGACTGGTGGCTCCGCGTCGCTATTCCGGCAAACATCAGCCGCTACGTCGTAGAAAAGGGTTCTATCGCTATCGAGGGCATCAGCTTAACCATTGCCAGGGTAGAGCGCACCAGCCATGAAGGCGATGTAGTCAACGCGGCCATTATCCCGCACACCTACGGCGCCACCAACCTGCACACTCTTGCCCCTGGAAGCACGGTAAACATTGAGGCCGACATCCTCATGAAGTTGGCCCTTCAGCCGCCCGCCCCAACCTTCAATTTGACGGTCGAATACCTCGTCGCCAACGGCTACTGACGCATCAATATCCCAGTTGTCGCCATCTGAACCGTAAACAGGTGGGGAATTGCAGCAACTCACATCCTTCGGGAGTGTCTACTAACATGTAAGCAGCTTCCGTGCCGAATCACCGCGTCGGGCTTCAATCGCAGGCTTCTTTCAGCCTTCCGTTCCCTAACCACCGTACGTGTACCGTCGAGCGATCGACAGCGAGGTAAAGCATTCGTGAGGAAAGATGGAGCGCCGACCAAACGCATGCCTATGTTTTTACTGATGGTAGTTTGTGGAGTCGCGCTTTTTGTGGCGATCGTTTTTTACCTTTTCTTTTCGCCGGGAAAGTCCAAGCTCATAAGCTCCACAACCAGCAGCCGCCTTTCAGCCCCGCCAATTACGATCAGCGGACGCATGTCGCGCACCTAAACCGAAGGTCCTGGGATGCCGGGCGGATGGAAGACCTTGCCCTCAGGTACGCCACGAGTTCTCAGGCCATTCAACTCTTTCAATCAGGCAAAAAAAGGAGGCAATCCGGCGAAAAGGCCGGAAATTAGCGTCTCCATGACCTCCTTTTACGTCACAAACCTCGCACTTCACCGTATGCTGGCGAGTGAGGGTTTAAGAGGAGAGAAAAGACGTGTCAAAGTCTTCATGTTTCAAACCAACCCAGGGCCTGCGAATACGTACTGCCCTCCTGGCGCCTGCCGTCTCCATGACGCTCATCTTTTCTGCCTGTAGCGTGTACGCGCAGGCACCCGCAGCAACATCCGGGACTAGTGCGTCTGGGACTTCGCCAGCCCCGCCGCCTACTGTTTTCTCTACAGCCGCTAATGCCGAAGAGGTCTCTCTTGACCTGCTTGCTCACGATGCCAAAGGGCACCCGATCCTTGACCTGCAGCCATCGCAGTTGACAGTCACCGATGACGGTACGCCTGTCAAAATCTCCAGCCTTCACCTGGTCCACGGAGATGGCTCCGGACGTAAACTGACCCTCGTCTATGGCCGCCTCGACTCAGCCGGCGACAAGAATGCGCGTGACGTCAGCGCGAAGATGCTCAAGGTCATTCCGTCCGGCTTCTCCATCGCAGTGATGAATGTAGGCAGCCGCCTGCGACTGCTCCAGACATTCACCACCGACCGCAACCAGATACAACGAGGCATCAACTACGCGACCATCGAAGACAAACCCGGGGTTGAGGGTCCCAATATCAAACCCGAAAAGGACCTCATCTCCGAAGTTTCGTCCGGGGTCGATAGCTCGGGTGTGGCCGTGCCCGCGGATGACCGGGACATGGCCAAAGTGCTATTAGCCAGCTTGCAGGAGTCGCAGCGCCTCTCACAGGACTTGTTCACTCAACCTCAGCTCTCGGGCCTGCTGGCCCTCGCGCGCGCCGAGAGAGACATTCCGGGCCGCAAGGTGATCATTTACTTCACCCAGGGGTTTCAGATGGACTCGAACGCCATCGATGCGGTCCGTTCGATCGTGGGGGCCGCGAACCGGTCCGGCGTTACAATCTACACCGTGGATCTCAGCGCGCTCGATATGAGTGCCAGCGACGGCCTGATGGCCAGTCTGGCCATGGGTGCCGCAGGGCCCGGACTGCGAGCCAGCGCAAAGGCCGCCCAGCCGGGAAACGGCCCAACCACTCAGGCAGCAGGCGAAGCAGCTAACGCAAATCCCAACTACACGCCTCCGGGGATGATGACCGCAGGAGCCGACACAGCCGGACGCATCGAGAGCGAGGGAGGCGTTAAAGACGGAAGCCCTCTAGGCCTTATGGCAGGAGGCACCGGCGGCTCATTGATTATTGCCGGCGACAGCCTGAAGAAGCCTCTCGAACGCATGGCCGAAGACATGACCACTTATTATCAGGCCTCCTTCGTCACGCCTTCCGCAGACTACGATGGCCGTTTCCGGCCCGTCCACGTGACTGCATCGCGAAAAAACGTTCTGCTCCGCTACAGGGCGGGGTACTACGCACTCGCTCCAGGTTCGGTCTCCACGATTCGTCCCTTCGAAGCGCCACTGCTGAAAATCCTCGCCTCGTCGCAGCTGCCCACCGACCTGCCCTTCCGCTCACAAGTTCTCCGCATGGGCCCGCTCCAGGATGGAAACGCTAACACCCTTGTCATCGAAACGCCTATCAACTCGCTCGACGTCCACGAAGATTCGAACACCAAACTCTACTCCCTGCACGTCTCCATGGTCGCCCAGATCAAGAACAAGGACGGGGTGGTCATCGACCACTTTTCAGAAGACCTCCCTCGTCACGGTGCAATTGAATCTCTCCACGGCAGCTCCGATGATGTAATAACTCTACAGCGGCACTTCGTCGCACCCCCAGGCAACTACGTCCTCGAAGCGGCGATTCTCGACCAGAACACGCAGAAGTCCGGCGCCCAGCGAATCAATTTCGAGGTACCTGACAGCGCGCCCGGCCCTGCCCTGAGCGATATTGCCCTCGTGCGCAAGACGGACCTTTTTCGCGTTGAGTCCGACCCCTCTGAGCCTCTGCGCTACGGCAAGGCTAAGGTAGTACCAAACCTCTCGGGCGAAGTGCCAAAAGGCGCTGCCGACGTCTCCGTTTTTTTTATCCTCCATCCCGACCCTGGTGCTGCACCTATCAAGCTTGAGATGGAAGTAAGCAAGAACGGCAAATCTGTTGGCAAGATGCAGTTGCCGGTCCGGTCGGATGTCTCGGGCCCCGTTGCGGTGCCCTACCTGTCGACCATCGCAGCCAACTCGTTATCGCCGGGCCGGTACGATGTCGCGGCTATCCTCACCCAGGGAGGCAAGACCGTTCAGCGCGCCGCTTCGTTCACTATTGTTGGCGGTGATGTTGCAAGCGCCGACCTGCCCCGCGCCGGCGTAAAACCCGGCGCTCCAGAGGATTCTGAGACAGTCTCGGACTCGCCTCTGCCCGGCATCGGCGCGCGTGAAGCAAGCCACTTGGTCATCACTACCCCAACCGAAGCCGCTCCTAGGCCCAGACCTGAAGAGATCGCAACCATGATAGCCGGCGCACGTGCCCGGGCACTTCACTACGCCGAAGCGCTTCCTAACTTTTCCTGTGTCGAGGTGACTAGCCGGTCCATCGATGCTTCCGGAAAGGGCAATTGGAAGCATAAGGACTCAATGGCCGAGCTGCTCAAATATCGCGACCACGCAGAGTCCCGCACCATGCTTGAGGTGGATGGCAAGAAGAGTAAAGTTGCGCCTGAAGATCTGAAGGGTATGACGGCGCAGGGGCAATTTGGCGGCGTGCTCAACGCCGTCTTCGACCCCGCCGCCAAGGCAGAATTCGACTGGAAAGAGACGGACATGCTGGGTGCCGGTGTTGTCCAGGTCTTCAGTTTCAAGGTTGAACAGAAGAACTCAAACTACGGACTTACCGGTCATAATGACCGTCAGATCAACGCCGCATTTCACGGCCTCGTCTACATCGACTCGAATACCCTGGGCGTCCGGCGCATTACCCTTGAGACAGAAGGCATTCCTAAGGACTTCTCCATCCATGCGTCTTCAATGGCGGTCGATTACGACTACGTAATGATTAACAACCACGACTACCTGATGCCGGTGCACGCGGTCGTAAGCGTCCGGCAGGGCAAGCACGAGGGCGTCCTCAACGAATTTGAGTTCCGCGACTTCAGGCGCTTCGGCTCCCGGGTCCGCATCCTCGGCTTCACCCAGCCGCCTACGCCCTAGGCGTTCCGCTCCGACTCTAATCTACTCTCGCTGGACCACACAATGCTGGCGAAATCTTTCTTGACATGTCCAAATCGGTTAGGTTTAACTTACCGTTAGTGGACACTTACCTACAAGCCGGACTAGAAGCCATCGGCGACGCAACCCGCATGGCCATCCTTCAAAAACTGGCCCGCGGCCCTATTGCCGTTAACGAACTGGCTCAGACTCTCCCCGTTAGCCGTCCTGCCGTGTCGCAGCACTTGCGTGTTCTCAAGAATGCAGGGCTCGTCTCAGACAGCAAGGATGGGACACGCCGTCTCTACCAGCTAAATCCTGAAGGCGTCGCGCGCCTGCGGTCCCATTTCGACCAGATGTGGACCAAGGCGCTGACTGCCTTTAAAGCCACAGCAGAAATTAAACCGCCCGGAGAGAAACATGGCAAACACCGTGGAAGAGGCCGTAGCAAGTAGCGCGCCGGCAGCTAGCGACGCAGTTCTTAAGGCAGTTCGTGTGCAGGCGCCGATTGGCCGCGCATTCAGCGTGTTCGTTGAACAGATAGAGTCCTGGTGGCCCGCGACCCATCACAACGGCGACACATCTTTCGAGGCAATTTTTGTCGAGCCTCGTGTCGGCGGCCGCTGGTATGAAAGAGACGTCAAAGGCAAAGTCACTGACTGGGGCATCGTTCTAGCTTGGGACCCACCGCACCGGGTGACCTTCTCATGGCATCTCGGCCCCGGACACGACCAGCCCGAATGGAAGTGCGACCCAGACATCGCTAAGGCCAGCGAAGTCGAAATTCGATTCACTGCCGAGGACGCGGAAACTACACTCGTAGTGTTAGAGCACTCCAAACTGGAGCGCCACGGCGAGGACCACGAACAACTGCATGCACTCTTTGACGGGCCGGGTGCCTGGTCGGGAATTCTCGCGCTCTATGCCAGAGCTACCGAAGGAAGGCGGCCATGAACAAGCCGGTTCTTTTCCTGCGCATCGCTGCCGGCCTGACGCTCGTTCATGCGGTTTTACATACCATAGGTGGGGTCTTTGGCAAGGTCGACCCCGGCCCCGCCTCGGTGGCCGTCGCGGCGATGAAGGAAAATGTATTTCCGCTGATGGGACACACCCGCAGCTTTTGGGAGTTCTACCGCGGCCTCGGACTAGGCGTCACGATCACGCTCAGTGCCGAGTCGATTCTCTTCTGGCAATTAGCTTCGCTGGCTAAGACAGACGCGCCTCGGTTGCGGCCCATCATGGCCACGTTCGTTATTTCCTATGCTGTGTTCGCGGTGAACTCCTACACCTACTTCTTCATTGGGCCGGTCATCACGGAGATCCTGATTGCCGCATGCCTCGGGCTTGCCATCGCCACCGCCAAATAACAAAAGCCCCTTGGTAACGCTAAAGAGGCGCGATCAACAAAGCATCGTGAAGCCAGAGACCTTCGCCGCGTAGGCGAAGGTCTCTGGCTTCTAATCCCTGACAGCAAACTAAGCAGGAGAAGGACTGCCCTCAGGGAAACCCGTCGCGCGCCCACCCTCAGGCTTCAATACCTGCTGCAGGTCACCAGTCGCATTTCCACCAGGCCCGCCAACCGACTTCATCGGAGGCAGTTCCTTGCCCTCGATGATCAGCTTGATGTCCGCCGCGTCGAGCGTTTCGCGCTCAAGCAACGCTGCCGCCATGCGGTGCATGATGTCGTGATTGCTGTTTAGAATTTCGTAAGCCGACTTATAAGCCTCATCGACCATGCTGCGCACTTCAGCGTCGATCTGGCGGGCTGTCTCCTCTGAGAAATCGCGGTGCTGCGAAATCTCGCGTCCCAGGAAAATTGCCTCCTCCTTCTTGCCGAAAGTGAGCGGCCCCATCCGGCTCATGCCATATTCGCAAACCATCTTGCGAGCAAGGTCCGTCGAGCGCTCGATGTCGTTGCCAGCGCCGGTCGTCTTCCGGTTCATGAAGATCTCTTCCGCGCAGCGTCCGCCCATCAGGATCGCAAGCTGGGTCTCAAGATAATCCTTGGAGACGGTGTGCTTGTCCTCCTCTGGCAGCTGCATGGTGACGCCGAGAGCCATGCCGCGGGGAATGATAGTGACCTTATGTAGCGGATCGGCATGATCGCGCTTTGCCGCAACGAGCACGTGGCCGGCCTCGTGGTACGCCGTGTCCTTCTTGTCGTCTTCTGTGAGCAGCATGGACTTGCGTTCCGCGCCCATCATGACCTTGTCTTTCGCTGTTTCGAAGTCAATCATGAAGACCGATTTGCGGTTCGCCCTGGCCGCACTCAGCGCAGCTTCATTGACCATGTTGGCAAGGTCAGCGCCGGAAAATCCCGGTGTACCGCGCGCCAGCACATTCAAATTAACATCTTCGCAGAGCGGAACCTTCTTCGCATGAACGCGCAATACTTCTTCGCGGCCACGCACGTCCGGCCGTCCCACCACCACACGCCGGTCAAAACGCCCAGGCCTCAACAGCGCCGGATCAAGTACGTCTGGACGGTTCGTAGCAGCGATCAAAATCACGCCATCATTCGACTCGAATCCATCCATCTCGACCAACAGCTGATTCAAGGTTTGTTCACGTTCGTCGTGACCCCCGCCAAGTCCAGCTCCGCGATGACGCCCGACTGCGTCGATTTCATCGATGAAGATAATGCAAGGCGCATTCTTCTTACCCTGCTCAAACAGATCGCGAACGCGGCTCGCGCCAACGCCGACAAACATTTCGACGAAGTCCGAACCGGAGATAGAAAAGAACGGAACATTCGCCTCACCCGCAACCGCGCGGGCCAGCAGCGTCTTGCCGGTTCCCGGAGGTCCAACAAGCAGCACGCCCTTGGGAATGCGTCCGCCGAGCTTCTGGAATTTCTGCGCCTCGCGCAGAAATTCGATGATCTCTTTTAGCTCTTCCTTGGCCTCGTCGACGCCGGCAACGTCTTTAAAGGTCACCTTCTTCTGCTGCATCGACAACAGCCTTGCGCGGCTCTTGCCAAACGACATCGCCTTGTTGCCGCCGCTCTGCATCTGCCGCAGCATGAAGAACCACAACGCGCCGATGATGATGATCGGCGAGAAATTCAACAGGATCGGCAGCCATGAATTCCCCGAGTTATTCTTGATCGTCAGCAGGACGCCTTTGTCCGTCAACTGCTTATACATGTCGGGAAAATTGGCCGGAGCCTCGGTATGGTACTGGCTCTTGTCGCTGCGCAGATGACCATGCACCTCATTCTCGGTAATCGTCGCGTCGGCGATGTTGCCTTGCTGGAGGTTGGTCATGAACTGCGAAAACGGAATATCCGCCACCTTACCGGTGTTCGTGTTGCGCAGATACACGTTCCATAGCAAGGCCATGCACGCGAAGATGATGACCCACAAACCAATTGTTTTTACTCTCGAATTCACGAAAACCTCGTTTCAGCTGGCCTCATCCACGGGCCGAAAACTACAAAGATGAAAACACCGGCCATCCCTGAAGGAAGCCTATTTTTATTCTGCTATACGGCCATTAGACGACAAATTCCGCCAGAAGTGGCAAAAGTACTCTAACTAGCCATTTGCGACTTGCGTATAAGAGGAAAGCACAGGTACGTTCTTTAATTCTACTCCCCATCCGGGCCGCGCAAGCGGGCCTGCCGAGACTATGACCCACTGCTTTGCGCTAAGTCTACGACTCACCCGAGCGCTAAAGTTCCAGGCAGCTCCTCATCCGGCCCCGGTTCCGCCCTATCGATCGATTGGCCAGTGAATACGAGACCCCGAGCCTCTACATGGCCGCTCTCCACCTCTACGCCCCGCATCCACACAATCTCGCCTTCCCACTCGACCAGTGGCCAGAGGTCCCGATCTTGCCCGGCCAGTTGTAGTCGCTCGAAGATTTCTTTGACTCTGCACGGCCCTCGGCTGTGTCTCAAGCGCACTCGATCCCCGGGCCGGTGGCGGCGCACCACAGCCTGCTGATGGTTGGTCCCATCCACGCCGTCGCTCCCGGCCTTCAACTCAGCACGAACGCGGACGCCGAAGGCCTCCGCCACCACTTCTCCAGGAACTGGCAGAACATATTCCGGCGCGTACTTGCGCGGCGCGTCTTCCCGCATTTGAGCCCGGGTGAGTCGAATCTCACGCACACTCCGCGAAACCGTAAGCTGCGCTCCGACCATGACGCCTCGTCCGCCCGCCGCCCGCACCTCCGCATCACAGATCGACAGCAACAGATCCGTTTCGGCGAAGTCCAGCACTACCCCCAGCTCACCAGCGGCCGCCCTCAGTACCCGCCGCCGTAGCGCGGGATGCAGCGCCCGCAGCCTTTCAACCTCTATAGACACTGAAGCCTCACCCGCCGTCACGCCACGCCCCCCGCCGCGCACCGACCGTCCCGGCAGCAGCATCGACGGTAAAATGCACCGCAATTCTCCCTGCCAGTAGTCCTCCTCATCCCGAGCCAGCGTAGCCACTTGGGACAGTTGCCCAGCAACCTTCGGATTGAACCTCGTCAGTTCAGGCAGTAGCGAATGGCGCACCCTATTGCGCGTGTAAGCCTGGCTGCTGTTGCTGGAATCTTCCCGCCAGGGCTGGTCTATTGAGAGCAGCCAAGCCTCAATCTCAACTCTCCGCACTTCAAGAAAGGGCCGCAGGAGCTCACCGGCCCCGCCCTCTCCAGACGACGCCGTCTTAGCCCCATTCCCCCGCGATCGGCGAATGATCGGGTAAATACCACCCAGTCCTTCCGTCCAAGCACCCCTCAGGAGCCGATGAAGTACAGTCTCCGCCTGGTCATCCAGCGTATGCGCCGTAGCGACGGCGTCCACAGCCCCGCCGTCTATCAACTCCCAAAACCAGCTATACCGCAGATGCCGCGCGGCCTCCTCAACCGTCTTTCCGCTGGCCTTCGCCGCTCCCGGCACATCAACGCGCTTTAGGTAGAAAGGCAAAGAAAACTGTCCCGCCAGCTCCTCGACAAACGCCGCATCCTCGTCTGCCTCCGCCCCCCTGATCCCGTGATGAACATGCGCCACGGAGAGCACGAGGCCCGGGCGCGTCCGCTCCGTCAGCAAGGCCCGCAGCAAAGCCACCGAATCCGCCCCACCCGACACTGCGACAGTCAACCGCATCCCGGGCCGAAACATCCCCCAGTCAACCCGTAGCGATTTAGACGGCGCACTCATAGCCGAAATCAATACTATCCTTGACGCCCCATCGGCGCTGCCGCCCCGAGCCCGTTCGCCACACCCAACCACGCCGCCCGCTGTATACTCCATAAGCTATGCGTGTATTCGTAATCGTGCCCGCTGCCGGCCTCGGTACCCGTATGGGCCACACCGCCGGAACGCCCAAACAATTCCTCAGCCTCGGCGGCGTGCCCATCCTCATCCACAGCCTGCGCGCCTTCGCCGGGGTCACCTCGGTCACGGACATCTTCGTCGCCGTACGCCGCCCAGAGGTGGAGCGCTTCAAGACGCAGGTCGCCGAATACGGCTTTTCCTCCACAGTAGAAGTCGTCGAGGGTGGCGACACTCGTCAGGAAAGTGTCGCCAACGCTCTCGCCCTCATCGACGGTAACAACGACGATATCGTGCTGGTCCACGACGCCGTCCGGCCGCTCATCGACCCCGCCACCATCTCTCGCACCATCGAAGGCGTTAAAAAACACGGCGCAGCCATCGTCGGCCTGCCTGCAGTCGATACCATCAAGCAGGTGCAGCGCACCGCCGACGGCGCCATCGTCACCGCCACCATTCCCCGGGAACACATCGTCCACGCGCAGACTCCGCAGGGTTTTCGTCTTCACCTGCTCAAGCAGGCCTTTGCTGAAGCAGAAGCCGACGGCTTCCAAGGCACCGACGAATCGTCTATCGTTGAACGAGCCGGCTTCCAGGTTGCAGTCGTGATGGGCACCCACGAAAATCTGAAGATTACCCACCCCGACGATTTGGATCTCGCGGAGTTTTACCTGGGGCAGCAAAATTTCACCCGCGCTTAGTCCGTTTCAAGGCCATGGCTGAGGTAGGGTGACTTCATCTCAAATTGATGACACGCTAAGTAGCACTCTCTATTCCGGCTACCTTTGATACCAGAAAGGAACTATGGCGACGAAGACATTAGTCCCAATAGAGACTTACGAACACACCACTTATCATCCCGACCAGGAACTCATTGACGGAGAACTGAGGGAACGAAACGTGGGTACATTCGAGCACGCCAAGATTCAGGCGCTCCTGACCGCGTGGTTCCATCGCCAGCGTAATTCCTGGAGCGTCCAGCCCCTCACGGAGTGCCGAGTCCGCGTAAGCCCGACTCGCACCCGCATACCAGACCTAACCATTGTTGGCCGCGGCGCCTTCCCGCAGGTTCTCGTCGATCCGCCGCTCATCGCCATTGAGATACTTTCTCCAGACGACACTCCCGGCAACCTCTTCGATAAGGCCAACGACTACGACAAGATGGGGGTAGGCAACATCTGGCTAGTAGACCTCAAACCCGCACAGGGCAGGTATTTTCTCGGGAACGCTGGCACTACGTACAAGAGTTCGCCATTCCCAACACAGAAATTCGCATCGACCTGAATAAGCTCTTTGCGGAGTTCGACGAGTACTAACCAGCAATCTAAACATAGTATTTGGATTCACAAGAGTCCTGCCGGTCTACGCTTCACATTTAAGATTTCTGAAAGGCACTTCGCTCAACGCCGGGAGAAGATCAAAGCATGAGCATGAGAATTGGGATCGGCTGGGACTCGCACGCGTTCAAGGCCGGCGTTCCGTTGCGCATCGGCGGCCTCACCATCGACCATCCCGAGGGCCTGGCCGGCCACTCCGACGGCGACGTGCTCCTTCACGCCATCACCGACGCACTGCTTGGCGCAGTCTCGGCCGGTGACATCGGCACCTTCTTCCCGCCCCACGACCCGCGCTGGAAAGACGCCGACTCTGTCATCTTCCTTAATCTCGCGTTGGAAGAAATTCAGAACGCCGGCTATCGCATCGTCAACGTCGACACTACTCTGGTACTAGCCGCGCCAAGAATTGGGCCCCTAGCCATGGAGATGCGCGAGCGGCTGGCCGACATGCTCGACGTTGAGCCGGGTGCAGTCGGCATCAAGGCTAAAACGCCAGAGGGCATGAACCTCGATCACATCGCGCAAGCCCACGCCGTCGTGTTGCTCGAAAAACTCGAGAGCGACCGCGAGCTCAAAAGCCTCTCCGCCACAGTCGCAGATGAAGACGAAGTTGAAGATGTCCTCAAAAGCCTCGCCAGCGTCGCAAGCGGTCCTCCACGGGCGAAAAGAATAGTCCTGCCGCCCTTTGACACAGAGGACATGACCTAGCTGTGCGATCAATCAACTGCACCAACCGCCTCTAGGCCGCCGCCCCTGAAAGTGCCGTCGAAAAGCACAAACTAAAATGTCCGAGTTCTCCCAGAAATCGCGCGTCCGCTTCGCTCCCTCACCCACCGGCTACCTGCACGTGGGAGGCGCGCGCACTGCACTCTTCAACTGGCTCTTCGCACGCCACACCGGCGGCACTCTCATTCTCCGCATCGAAGACACTGACTTCGAGCGCTCCTCGGAATCGATGGTCGAGGGCATTCTCGAAGGCATGACCTGGCTCGGCCTCGACTGGGACGAAGGCCCCTTCTATCAATCGAAGCGCCTCGACCACTACACCGCCACCGCTGCAAAACTCCTCGCCAGCGGCCACGCCTACCGCTGCTTCTGCACTAAAGAGGAGTTGGAATCCCGCCGCGCTGCGGCCACCGCCGCCGGGCGTCCGCCGATGTACGACCAGCGCTGCCGCCGCATCCCTTCCGCCGAGTCCGAGAGCCGCGCCGCAGCCGAAACATTCGCCCTGCGCTTCGCGGTCCCCGGCGGCGGTGCGACGACCTTTGAAGACGCCGTCCTTGGCACCGTATCCTTTGCGAACTCTGATCTCGAAGATTTCGTCCTCGTCCGCTCAGACGGCATCCCCACCTACCACCTCAGCGTTGTCACAGACGACATCGATATGCGCCTCACCCACATCATTCGCGGCGCGGACCATATCTCGAACACTCCCAAGCAGGTTCTCCAATACAACGCATTGGGCGCGAAACTCCCCGTCTTCGCCCACGTACCGCTCATCCTCGGTCCCGATAAGACGCGCCTCTCCAAGCGCCACGGCGCAACCAGTGTCATCTCCTACAAAGACCTCGGCATCGTACCCGAAGCATTCCGCAACTTCCTAGCGCTGCTAGGCTGGACACCAGGCCCGCTCAAAGACGCTGACGGAAAAGACCGCGAGATTTTCGATTCCGCGGAACTCATTCGCCTCTTTTCACTCGAAGGCATCTCCAAATCGAACGCCGTCTTCAACAACGACAAACTCGCCTGGTTCAACACGGAATACATCCGTGCCTATCCCTCCGATAAACTTCTGCCGCTAATCGAGGAGGAGTGGGCGAAAATCGGATTCACTCCCACCGCCCCCGACACGGAATTGCTCTCATTGATCGACCTGCTAAAGCCACGCGCGCGCAACCTGCGCGACTTCGCGACCGCGTTCCTCGCCTATTTCCGCGAAGATTTTGAGTTCGATCCGGCGGCCGTCGCAAAATACTTGAAGGATGATCCAGTGCGAATACTGCTGGTTGAGCTCGCCTCCCACTACGAGGCGGCCACTGAATTCACAGAAGCCTCAACCGAGCAAATCCTCCGCAACTTCGCCGAAGCCCATCAGATAAAGGCCGGCATTCTCATTAACGGATCGCGGGTCGCTCTCACCGGCCAGGGAGTGGCTCCCAGCCTCTTCGCCGTTATGGTCGCCCTCGGCAAAGAACGTGTAGTTCGCCGACTTAAAGCAGCTACGGAAATCGTGGTCCTCGCGACCTCCGTCGCCCCGGTCGCCCAGTAAGCCGAGCCTCGGTCAATTGAGACGGACCTACTTCGCAGCCTGAGCTTCTTCCACGGTATCGAAGGTAGGGATCAAGCCATCCATATGGGTAAGCTTGAACAGCTCCAGAACCCGGTAGTTCACCCCCACCGCCGCCAGCTTACAGCCCCGGTTCTGACTCGCAACGTAGTAGGCGATCACCGCACCCATACCAGCCGAATCCATATATGGCACACCGGTAAGATCAAGAATGGTCAGCGGCGGAGTCTCACTACGGAGCACGGTCTGAAACTCGAAGAGATTCATCAGGGTAAGGGGGCCCGTAAGTCGCAGGATGCGCGTCTGGTCACTCGCGCCCTCCAGCCGTTCGATGGTCAGTGGAACATTGGTAGGCATAGGCGCTAAGTGTAAGCAAATTGACAGGGTTTTTCTATTACAGCCAGATGAATCTAAAGAGAGTGGGTGGGGCCTGCGCAAAAGAAAACGCCGCAATGTCGGGGAGGGGACAGACGGCCCATCGCTAAACATTGATAATTCGTTCGTGGAAACATCATCGGAGCCGCGCGTCTCTGACGTAGACAGACTCCATGATGGAGTGCTGATCACATTTGACGACGGCAGGTGCGCAGCATACTCCGCCTCTCTTCTCTTGAGCATCTTCAGCCAGGCCGTGGAAATTTCCGTTACCCCCGAAGACAATCTCCAACGCTAACGGTAGGTCTGGAGCCATGTGTGTACGACTTGCCCAGCGCGGGCGGTTTGAGCTTTACCACGTCGTCGCGCCGTCTGTAGTTGCGCAGTTTCGGGCCATCCCAGCCTGAAACATTTAGAATGGAACCCTCTTACGAAAAAACCGAGCTGCCCTTCTAAGGCAGTCGACGCCAGAAAGCACTCATGCACCGTTGGTCCAAGCTCTTTATCCCTACCCTCCGCGAAGCTCCAGCCGACGCCGAGGTAGCCAGCCATAAGCTCCTGCTTCGTTCCGGATATATACGCCAGCTGGGCGCGGGCATCTACTCCTACCTGCCCCTCGGCCAGCGCACGGTCAACAAGATCATCGGGATCGTCCGCCAGGAGATGGACCGCATCGGCCAGGAATTCCTTCTCCCCGTCCTCAATCCACGCGAGATATGGGAGGCAAGCGGCCGATGGGCAGCGATGGGCGACAACATGTTCCGCCTGAAAGACCGTAAAGGCGCGGAACTCTGCCTCGCCATGACCCAGGAAGAGGTCATGACCGACATCGCGCGAAAAGAGTTGCGCAGCTACAAACAGCTTCCCCAGATCTGGTATCAGATCCAGACCAAGTTCCGCGACGAACCCCGCCCCAAATCCGGCCTCCTCCGCGTGCGCCAGTTCCTTATGAAGGACTCCTACTCCTTTGACATGGACGCCGCCGGCCTCGACCACAGCTTTGCGCTGCACGATGAGGTTTACCGTCGTATTTTCACTCGCTGCGGCCTAAAATTCGTCTCCGTAGAGGCCGACTCCGGCGCAATGGGTGGCTCCCAGTCGCAGGAGTTCATGGTTTACACCGACGCTGGCGAAGACCTTATTGCCAGCTGCCCCATCTGCGGTTACGCGGCCAACATCGAGAAGGCCGCCTCACGTGTCGAACACGCCGACGATCTCGTCGCCACCGGAGACGGAGCGCCAGAGTTGGTCAATACGCCCAACCAGCGCACCATAGAAGAGGTTTCCGCCTTCCTCGGCGTCCAGCAAAGCCAGCAGATGAAGACTATGGCCTACATTGCGGAATACTCCGCTGCGGCCAACACAAGAACCGTCCCCCGCGCCGTTCCGGTAGTAGTTTTTCTCCGTGGCGACCACCAGGTGAACGAAGCCAAGCTCGCCACCGTATTTCCCGGTGGAGTTCTCCGCCCCATGCACGAGCACGAGATCACGAAGCACTTCAACGCACCCGCCGGATACCTCGGCCCGCTCGGCCTTAAGGCCTCGGTAGGCCCGGATGGCGAAGACGTGACCGTGATCCTAGACAAGGCCCTTTCAGGACGCGCCAACCTGATCGCCGGGGCAAATAAGCAGGAATACCACCTGCGTAACGTCACCCCCCACCGCGACTTCGAGCCAACCACGGTCGCCGACGTCCGCAACGCCGCCGAGGGCGAACTCTGCCCCACACCTGGCTGCACTGGTCGCCTGAAAGTAGCCAAAGCCGTTGAGATCGGACACATCTTCAAGCTTGGCTACAAATATTCCGAGAGTATGGGCGCGCGTGTGCTCGACCCGAACGGCAAAGAAGTAGCCCCCATTATGGGCAGCTATGGGATCGGCATTGAACGCATCCTTACCGCGGCCATCGAGCAAAGCCACGATAACAACGGCTTCTGGCTGCCGCCCTCGATCGCCCCTTACGGAGTAGTGGTCACCGTTACCAACACGACCGATCCGGCACTGCTCGCGGCGGGAGAAAAAATCGCCACAGGACTCGAACTCGAAGGTTACGACGTCCTGTTCGATGACCGTGATGAGCGCGCCGGAGTCAAATTCAAAGACGCTGACCTGATCGGCGTGCCTTACCGCATCAACGTAGGCAAAAAAGTTGCAGACGGCAAGGTGGAACTTGTCGACCGCTCCACCGCAACCAGCCAGGACGTACTCATTGCCGAGGTAGCAGTGCAACTCACTGCCGTCTCGAGACGAGCCTCATCGAGGCCGGGTCTCCCAAGTCAGCGCACCCACTGAGGACAGCACAGAATAAAATGGACACTGAGAGAAAGAAGAATGGACACGACTGAGTGGCAGTAAAAGTAAGATACGCAAGACCGTCGGGCCGCAGTCCCCGGCGCCTCATGAGGCGACTGCTGCTTGTCCTCGTCCTCTGCGTCATCGCCGTGTTGCTCACTGGCGGCCTCGTCTTCGCCTACTACTACCACAAGTATGGCGCCGTGGTGGACGACCGCCTCAGCCGTCCGCTCTTTGAAAGCACCGCTCAGATTTACGCCGCACCCCGCGAAGTGCGGGTCGGCCAGAAACTCAGCGCTGCCTCGCTCACGCAGGAGCTCCGCGCCGCCGGATACGGCGAAGAAGGCCATGGCGGCACTCCTCCTATCGGCTCCTACTCAGTAGGCGCATCGTCGATCGCAGTCCATCCAGGCCCTCAGTCCTACCACGCGCAGGACGGCGCGACCATCACCTTCGACAAGGGCCTTGTCACCCAGCTCACCGGCGACACAGGCCAGGCGCTGGCAGCCTATGAACTCGAGCCGGTCCTCATCACCGGCCTCTCAGAAGACAAGAGCCGCACCAAGCGTCGTCTCGTAACCTACGACGAACTACCCCAACAGCTCATCCAGGCCGTCACCAGCATCGAAGACCGCCGCTTCTTTGAACATGGTGGCGTCGACTACTACAGCATGGCCGGATGGACCTGGCACGACCTCCGCGGCGATCGTCATTTCGCCGGCGGCGCTTCCACTCTCACCATGCAGCTCGCCAAGATGTTCTTCCTCACCCCCGAGAAGACATTCAAGCGCAAGTTCATCCAGGTCGTGATCACCTTCCAGCTTGAGCATCGCTTCAATAAGCAGAAAATCTTCGAGATCTATGCCAATCAGGTCCCGCTCGGCCAGCGTGGAAGCTTCGGCATCAACGGCTTTGGAGAGGCGGCCCGGGCCTACTTTGACAAAGACGTCCGCCAGCTCAACCTGCCCGAATGCGCCATGCTCGCCGGGATGATCCAGAGCCCCAGCCGTCTCAATCCCTACCGACACGGCGAACGTGTCCTGGAACGACGGAACGTGGTGCTCGACTCCATGGTCGAGACCGGCGCGATCACTAAAGTCCTGGCAGAAAACGCCAAGGCCGCGCCGCTGCGCCTCGCATCGAACACAACCGATGCCGGCGAAGCGCCTTATTTCGTAGATCTGGTAAGTGAGCAGCTCCACCAGAAGCTAGGTGAAAGCGTCAACCAGGGTGGTCTTCGCATCTACACTTCGCTCGACCCTGAGTTGCAGCGTGCCGCCTCGGCCGCTGTCGAGATGGGCATGCGGAACGTCGATGAGATTATCGCCAAGGCCCATACCCACAAGGCCAAAGACGGCACCATCACAACGACCCCGTCCATCCGCCCTCAGGTCGCCCTCATCGCGCTTAACCCCCACACGGGGCAGGTGCTCGCCCTCGTCGGCGGCCGCAACTACGGCACAAGTCAGCTCAACCACGCCGTCGCGCAACGTCCCACCGGATCTATCTTCAAGCCCTTTGTCTACGCAACTGCCTTTAACACCAGCCTCGCAGGCACGGAGCTTCCGGGCCTCGGTGTCTTCACCGCCGTCAGCAAGTTGAACGACGAGCCGACCACCTTCACCTTTGACAACGGTAACCAAACCTATTCTCCTCGCAATTACAAAGATGAATTCCACGGCCAGGTTACGGCCATCAAGGCCCTCGCCATCTCGCTGAACAACGCGACTATATCCCTTGGCCAGATGGTCGGCTTCGGCAACGTGGCTGCACTCGCCCGCGATGCGGGTATCAAAAACGCACGCGGCACTCCCTCAGTGGCCCTCGGCTCTTACGACGCGACCCCACTAGACATGGCGGGTGCCTACACCATCTTCGCCAACGAAGGAGTTAAGATCGATCCCTGGCTGCTCGCCTCTGTGCGCAGCGCCGACGGCAGTGTGCTCAACGATTATTCCCCCGACTCCAAGCCCGTACTAGACCCGCGCGTCGCGTACCTCACAACGAGCCTGATGGAAGGCGTGATGAACTTTGGCTACGGCTACGAAGCACGCAAGCGCGGTTTCATGGCCCCCGCTGCGGGCAAAACGGGAACGTCCCACGACGCATGGTTTGCCGGCTACACCAGCAATCTTCTTTGCATTGTCTGGATCGGCAACGACGACTATACCGAGCTGGGCAGGGCGCTGCCTGGCGCGCTGGCCGCTGCTCCCATCTGGGCAGAGTTTATGAAGCGTGCGGTGGAGATGCCGCAGTACTCCGATACTCGCGAATTCGTTCCACCATCAGGAGTCGTAAAGGTCCGCCTCGACAAGGTTACCAACCTGCTTGCAAACGATACCTGCCCGGCGGCCTACGACGCTGCATTCCTTGAGGGCACCGCGCCCACGGATACTTGTGACCACGCTAACGTCGACACCCGTAATCTCTTCCAGAAAATCTTTGGCATCGGCGAAGCGCCTAAAGTGTTGCCGCCCACAGCGGACGGCCAGCCCGCTGAGCCACAGCAGCCGATTGTTCAGCCGCAGCAATTCGGCGCGCAGCCGGAGCAGAACAGTAACAGCACTTCGAATGGGGACGTTACCGCTCAGCCGCGGAAGAAGAAGGGCTTTTTCGGCAAGATATTCGGCTCAAAGGACAAGCCACAACCGCAACCACCAGCGCCGCAGGCTCCGCCGCCGCAATAAGTCACAAGTGCCGTTAAGGTTGTTGACGCCAATTGTAACTATCACTGTTACGAACCACATCCGACCTTGCGCCTCAACACCGGAGACCCAAAACCCTCCACACGTTCGGTCGTGGGGATAGGCTGGCATTCCGGGCACCAGTAAGTAGAACGAGCACCGCTGCCCTGCTTCCGAGTAACAATAGTCGTCCCACAGCGCCGGCAAGGCTTGCCGCGCCGCCCATAGACCCATAATCTGGCCCCAGGGTCCGCCACCCTCGTAGTCCGCCGCCCACCCGAATAAGTCACGATCGCGTTCCCATGCGCAGGCGCGACATTCTGCAACAAATATCGGCGCGCGGTGTCGAGCAGACAAGTAACCTCGGTCCCGCTTAATGACTCGACCTTACGAAACGGATTCACACCGCAAGCAAAACAGATTTCCGACTTGAACACATTCCCAATCCCAGCCATCACCCGCTGGTCCAGCAATGCATCTGCAACCTCCACTGTGCCTTGTTCGCGGAGCCGTATCTCTGCCTCGTCGCTCGCGAACTCAGTACCCAGCAAGTCGGGGCCCAGTCGCGGAATCGCGGGATGCCGCAACAATGACCCCGCCGTGTGAAACTGCGCTACAGGCACAACAAACGCCACCGCGATCCACTCGCCCGTCGACACCACGATTCGCATCTGGCTTCGTGGTCTGCGCCATCGCTCGCCGGGGCGATACAAATGCCAGGTCCCATTCATCAGCATGTGCGTAACCAGCACCAGATCGCCCGAGAAAAACATCAGCAGCCACTTCCCGCGAGCTTCCACCTTCTCGACCGTTCGCCCCACAATCGGCGCATCGTCGTGGACCCGCGCCAACTGCGCGTAC
>DASWUZ010000094.1:0-25110 GCA_036401395.1 Acidisarcina sp. | reverse complement strand
CTTCCATGGCCTGATCGCTCCAGCTTGTCTCATTTTGCTTCTTCGTCACAGGCTGCCTCGTGCGGCGCTATAAATCATTTCCAGGCCAAGCATCACGATGACGATGCTGAAGACAATCCGCAGGGTGTGGACCTGCATCCTCGCCAGCAGCCGGGCTCCAATCAGCGAACCGGCCAGCACTCCGAGCATCACCGGCATTGCGAGGCCCGGCAATATGTAACCGCGACTGAGATAAATTCCGGCGCTCGCGGCGGCGGTGACGCCGATCATGAAATTGCTCGTCGTCGTCGAGACTTTAAACGGCAGCTTCATGGCCTGATCCATAGCCAACACCTTGACCGCTCCTGAGCCAATCCCTAGCAGGCCAGAGAGCGTGCCGGCAACGAACATCAGCCCAAAACCTGCGGGAACATGTTGCGCACTGTAAGCAATCTTGCCGTCGGGGGCCACTTCGCCTGCGACTCTTCCACGGTCCCCGGAAACGTTCTCGGCCCCGTCCGCTTCGTCCTTCGACGCAGGATAATCGCCGCTCAACCGTAACCACGCTGCCAGTCGATCAGGCGAGTTAATCGTGGCGGCGTTGTGCTTCATCCGCACCGTCGCCCAGGCAGAGTAAAGCAGCACCACGCCAAAAACCATGCCGATGGCGTGTCCCGAGACCTTTGCCGTGAGATAGGCCCCGAGCAATGCGCCGAGGGTGGTAGCAATTTCAAGGAGCATACCGATGCGAATGTTGGAGAACCCTTCCCGCACATAAGCGGCCGCTGCGCCAGAAGAGGTCGCGATCACCGAAACCAGTGAAGCGCCGATAGCGTAGTGAATGTCCACATGAAAGAGGATGGTAAGTACGGGCACAATCACTACTCCTCCGCCGAGCCCGGTAAGCGAGCCTAACAGCCCAGCCAGTAGAGAACTGAATGCGATCCATATCGAAAATTCAAGCGAGTTCATGAATCACAGCCTATGACCGAATTAGCCGCGCCCGACCGGAAGGACCCTATGACCGAGTGAGATGCACCGGAAGGAAGAGGTCAGGCGAAAACTCCTGATAGCAGGTCAGCCAGAACTCGCAAGGTCAGGAGGTTGAACCAGGTCTTTCGTTGCTGCGAGCACCGCGAAACAGTTTATCCCCAAGCCTCTGCCGGTTCTCAGGCAGAATGGTGACATAAATAAGAAACATCAGCACAGACCGGGGCGTTGTCGATCCCTTGAAACTTTCCCGGAACAATTCCAGCCGTTCCTTCCAGGAAGCATTCTGCCGTCTCGCATCGGCCGCACACTTCTTGGCAATGAAGCAGGAGTAAGCCCTGGGCGTGAACAGGCTCCGGTTTTCTTTGGCCCACGCTAACCCGCCTCGCCAATCGGCGGCATTGCTCACCGTCACCGCGTGGACTACGTAAATCGAAAGGACCTCGCTGGTCGTCTCGAGCACCACGCCGGATCGCAGCATCACCCGCAGCAGCCAATCCCAGTCCTGAAGCCGCTTGAGGTCCTTCGTAAAAGGCACCTCCAGAAAAAGAGACCGCGTGCAAAGTACAGTCGAAGTCTGGAAGACGTTTCTGCTGGTGCAAAAGAGATATTCGCTGATCGCCTCACCGGGCAGAGGAAAGCGCTGTGGCCAGATCGATTCGCTTCCGTCCGGGCTGCGCATCAGAAACCGAGTCACGGACACTACCGAGTCGGAGCCGCTGCGCTCGGCAGCAGGCAGCTGCAGCTCCAGCTTGTTCGGGAGCCATTCATCATCATCGTCCAGCAGCGCGATCCATCGCGAAGTCGCAGCCCGTGCTCCGGTATTACGGGCCTCTGACCCGCCAACACTTCGCTGTAGAGCGATGACTCGCAGGCGCGGGTCTGTGATCTGCTCCAGGGCGCGCTGGGAGGCTTCATCCGGGCCGTCGATGACTACAATCGCTTCGACATCGCTGATGCTTTGCCCGAGTACACTGCGGACTGCCTTGCATACCAACTCAGGCCGGTTGCGAGTCGGGATGATCGCACTTACCTTTGGCACGGCTACTCCAGCGATTGGGTCTCATTAGCGGATGCAAAGCCCGATCGACCTTGGGCAACGAGCCAGGAATGGAAGATTGACTTCATTATGCCATCCGTGGGTTGAACGCCCCAGTCCGCGCGCATCGGATCGCGCACAGAGAGTACCCGCAATATGCTTCTCGGCCAATTGCCACATGACCGCATACCGCTCACGTTCAAAATTTGTGGAACATGAAAAACGCCGCACCTGCCAGACACCCGAACGCAGCGGCATGGTTCCAATGGAGCCGGTCTCCGAAATAAAACACGCTGAAAACACCAAACACACTCAGCGTGATCACCTCCTGCATCACCTTCAACTGGTCCGGCGAAAATGTCCTGGAACCAATCCTGTTAGCCGGCACCTGCAAACAATACTCAAACAGCGCGATCCCCCAGCTCACCAGGACCACCTTCCAAAGCGCGACCTCTTTATATTTCAGGTGACCGTACCACGCGAAGGTCATGAAGATGTTCGAACCGATCAGCAGCAAAATCGTCCACATCCAATTTAAGATGCCGCGCGCCTCTGAGACTTAAAGTTTCCACCGCCTAAACGCCGCAGTCGTTCAATTTTGCACACCATCGAGAACTTCCTGCACGCTCTCCCGCACTTCTTCACAACCGATGGTGCAACTCCGCGTTGAAAACAAATATTGCAAAGGATACATCGGCACGGCGTCGAAAAATTATGCTAGTCTGGGCTTCGTTTCCAAAAGAAAATCTCTCACACAGAGACAGTTTCGCCGATTAGTTTCCCCAGACTGGGCGCGAGAGCGTCCCCCATGCAGCTCCGAGCATAAAGGCCAGAGCACACCTGGAAACTCCATCCGGGGTGACGCCCTTTTTGCTAGTGACTGGCGTTGATTTCAAGCTGTGAAGAGCAAGGAACCATAATGTCTTTTTTCAATCCCGCAGCAGCGGCCCCCGTCCCGGCCCCTAATCCCTGGGTAAAAATCCTCGGCGCACTCGAAAAGAAAATCAACCGGCAGTCCTTCGACACCTGGCTCAAGCCGACCCGCTTCAGCCACATCAACGGAAAAATTCTGATGGTCCGCGTGCCTTCTCGCGAATTTCAGAAGATCGGCGATCGTTACGCCGACCTCATCCAGGAAGCTATTGACCTGCTACACCTCGAACTCGATGACGTAACCTTCGTCACTGCTGAAGAGGACCCCACCGCGCCCAGGGTCCGCGACGATGGCGGCTTCGCGCCCGTGCCGAGTCATGCTTCAAATGCGCCGCGCAACGCTAATAGCGGCGGCGTTGCTCGCACTTCGCAAGTCGGTGGACCGCAGCAGGGCCGTTTCGATTGGAGCTCCGCCGCCCAGCTCAATCCTCGCTATACTTTCGACGCCTTCGTCGGCGGCAGCGGCAATCAGTTCGCGCGCGCGGCTGCCGCCGCCGTGGCCGACAACCCTGCCAAATCCTATAACCCGCTCTTCCTCTATGGCGGCGTCGGCCTCGGCAAGACCCACCTCATGCACGCCATCGGTCATGAAGTGAAACGCCGCCAGCCCCAGGCCTCCATCTGCTACGTCTCCAGCGAAAAATTCACCAACGAGATGATCAACTCGCTTCGCTACGACAAAATGAGCAGCTTCCACGACAAGTTCCGCTCGGTCGATCTGCTGCTGATCGACGACATCCAGTTCCTGGAGAAGAAGGAGCGCACTCAGGCCGAGTTCTTCCATACCTTCAACACCCTGCATGAAAACATGAAGCAGATCGTCATCGCCTCCGACCGCTCCCCCAAAGAGCTCGCCGAGATTGAAGATCGCCTGCGCTCCCGTTTCGAATGGGGACTCATCGCCGACATCCAGGCCCCCGACCTCGAAACCAAAATCGCCATCCTACAGAAAAAGGCGGAGAGCGACCACGTCATCCTGCCCGACGACGTCGCTCACTTCATTGCCATCAACGTCCGCACCAACGTCCGCGAACTTGAGGGCGCGCTCACCCGACTCATGGCCTGGTGCAATTTGAATGGACTCGAATTCACCCTCCCCACCACTCAGCAATGCCTCAAGCAATACATCGATACCCAGATCCGCAAGATCACCATCGAATCGATCCAGCGCGCGGTTGCCGAAAACTTCGGCATGAGGGTCGCCGAGCTCAAACAGAAAAATAACTCCCGCGCCGTAGTCGTCCCCCGCCAGATCGCCATGTACCTGGCCAAGCAGATGACCGAGGCCTCGTTACCCGAAATCGGGCGCCAGTTCGGCGGCAAGCACCACACCACCGTCATGCATTCCATCAGCAAAATTGACGAGCAGCGCCGCACCGACAAAGGTCTCACCGGCATCCTCAACAAACTCCAGGAAACCCTGAACGCCTGATTACGGTGAGCAAGTCCTCGCGTCTCCGAGGACACCGTTTCATAGGTATCTGTTAGAAAACTAAACAGCTCGGCTGTCTTACGGCTACGCGTAACTTCGGACTACGCGCAGTCCCTTGTCGTGACTCTATCGATTAAGCGCTATTTGATATAGTTGCTTCTCGAATGGAGTTTCAATGAAAATATCGGCCCACATCGTCGCTGCATTTGTCTTAACGCTTCCAGTCGCTCTTTGCGCTCAGAAGAACGCGCAACCGTCGGAGCCCACCACCTGGGGTATATTCACCGGCAATACGTCCTGCGTCATTTTTGCAGAAGGGCATAAAACCACCGGCAGGTTCTATGGCATTGCGGTCACCACCAAGACAGTCGGGAAACTCACTCTGATTGAAACGCAAAACTACACCTTCAATCAAAAAGAGGTCCTTGAAACCCAGGAAAATATGAACAACTTGATGCAGTTGGCCCAGAAAGATCTCATCAAGTTCGTGAAAATACCAGAGAGATATTCGCCCGACCTTCTCGATAAGGCCCGCGCATCCTGCAAATCGGATGCGCAATAATTCGTGCGATCAATTAGAACTCTATTGATCGGTAGCGATATATCGGCTTGCCGCGAATGATCCGCATTTCGAAAGTGAGCGGTTGCGTTCGCACCCTGCCACCGCAGCCTCAACCACCGCACTCTGCATGACCGCATGAGTTATCCTCGTCCGGTGATGCTGCGCGCCAAATCGAATACTTACGCGACAGCGCTCCTGGTGCTCTGCCTCCTGGCATCGACCCCGGCACATGCGCGGCACGTGCAGGAGACAGGCTTCCTCAACCGGCAGATCACCCTCGGCGCAACCACCTGGAAATACCAGGTTTACCTCCCGGAAGACTACTCATCCCACCAGCACTTCCCCGTAATCCTCTTCCTCCACGGCTCCGGCGAACGAGGCACCGACGGCCTCGAGCAGACCCAGATCGGCCTCCCCGCCGCCATCCGCGCCCACCCCGAACGCTGGCCCTTCCTCGTCGTCATGCCCCAGATCCCCTACCACCACCGCCATTGGACCGACCCCGACATCATGGCCGTCGCCATCGCCGCGCTCGACGCCACCATTCGTGAATTCAAAGGCGACCCGCAGCGCGTATACCTCACCGGCATCTCGCTCGGCGGCTACGGCGCATGGGAAGTGGCCCGCACCTACCCCCACCGCTTCGCCGCTGTGGTCCCCGTTTGCGGCGGCATCTATTGGTCCTACGCCCCCGAACGCCGCGCCGAGCCCGACCTACCCGAGCAATACGCGCACGCCCTCGGCCGGACTCCCGTCTGGATGTTCCACGGCCTCGACGACCCCGTCGTCTCTCCCAAGCAATCTGAAACCATGTACGACGCCATCCGCGCCGCCCGCGGCGACGTCCGCCTATGGGAGTTCGCCGGGGTACAGCACGCCGTTTGGGACAAGGCCTACGCCGAGCCCGAACTACCCCGCTGGCTCCTCGCCCACCACCTCGGCGGTGTCCCCACAAGCCCCGTCTACGCCGAGAAGACCATCATCCCCTTTCACCCCGCCCCAGCCAAAGTCAATCCCGAGATTTACAACGCCTACGTCGGCGAATACACCGACGACGGCCTCCCCCACGTCACCATCTACCGCCAGGGCGACCAGCTCTTCGCCCGCAACAACCTCGGCCAGATCAACGAACTACTCCCCGAATCCCCCACCACCTTCTTCTATTCCAACGGCGGGCCCTCCCGCCTGACCTTCCAGAAATCCCCCTCGGGAGCAGTAAAAAGCATCCTCTACAGCGACGACCGCCACGAAGAAACCTGGGACCGCCACCGCTGAACGGCCGCCTAACGAATCCTGGCGACCGCTCGCTGATCTCACCAGTCGCCAAGGCGCGATGTGGAGTGCCTAATTTGTACGGTGAGAAATTCACGCAGTGAAGCGACATTGGGGCGTCGGCACCCGGCGACAGGTGGGGCATCCGGCGTCATATTTTGGGCGTGAAAAGAGGTTGGGCAAGGGTGACTTGCCCATCCTCAATGGTGAAGCGCCAATGGTTTACTGGACCTGGGCTATAAAGGTTGACCAGTTGGTGTAGTACGTGCGATGGATCGCCTGACTTGCAATGTATTCCGCAGCAAACCAGACATGCCCGTCGGGCGAGATGGTAGCCGCCGAGTAGTCACCCCAGCGCCCTACGCCATTGCCGCCGAAGGCCGCATAGCCACTGAAGCCGTCATCGGGCGCCTCGCCGGGTCTCGCCAGGTGGACCACTTGCTCCACCTTTCCAAGGGTGACACGTGAGTATCCGGCACTCGGAAAGTAATCGTTTCCGCAAAAGCTGTAGCCCAGGACACCGTTACCGTTAATGTCGACGGCAAAGGCCGGGAACAGCACGGTTGCGCCCTGAATGCCAATGTAGCCCTGGCTGAGAATATGGGCAGGTGAAGCGCCTGGTGTTGGCGGTTCAATGATGAACCAGGCCCCTCCGGATTTTCCGATTTTAGGGTTGGGGTCGACCAACTGCGTTTCAAGGGTTGTGTAGAGTTTGTTTTTTCCGTAATACAGCTGCAGCATGCGGTCGTCGTTGGTGTCGACCTGCTCTTCAGGCGCCCCAAGCGACTGCCCCAGCGGATAATTCGGACTGGCTTTCTGGGTTGCAGGGACGGGGTTCGAATAGGCTTCGGTGGGGAAATCGTTGGATGTCAGAGTCGTCGCCGGGATAAGGTTGGGCAGGGTTGAAGTGTTTGTCATTTGGAAGACGCGAAGCGTATTGCCGCCCGCGCCGAAATCGAGTGATTCAGAAAAGTACTCAGTGCCGTTGTTTTGGGTGCTGACGGCTCCTGGAGCAGGCAAGGCAGGCTCCACGGAGAAGTCGTTTGGCAGCAAGGTTGAGGTGCCGTTCACCAGCGGGCTGCCGGCGATGAGCGCCTGTTTATCGAGGGCAGTCACAAAAGCGCCATCGAATGTGAAGTTGCCGAAGTCATTGTTTGAAAGATAGAAGCCATTTTCATTGACTCCGGTAAGTGGCTGGTCTCCGAGACACGTCTCATCGAAAGCCGAGCAGGCATCGATAGAGTACTCGTAGTAGAAGCCGAGGGCATCGTTGGTTGTGCTGACCGCAAGCAGGTCTTGGGAGCCGAGCAGGAGTCCCGTGTTGGGATCAAAGAAGTACTCCAGCACGGTGAGGAAGAAGCGCTGCGAATAGGGGTCGAAGAAAACCCGGGGATCGGTGAGGTTTGCGTTTGGCGGTACCCCAAAAAATTGTGGAAGGCCAATGGCCGGCGTTAGATGAGTGCCCGTGTTGGAGTAGATCTGTAGGGAGAGATTTACCACCTCGAAGACTTCGGGGCCGTTACTTGCAAGTCCCTGGTCTGGCGGTTCCAGCGTAAAGCCTATGGCTTGAGAGTTGGTCAGGGAGTCGGTGCCGACAAAGCCGAGTTCGCCTGGAGTGGTGCCCATCACGGGGAATTTTGGACCGATTGGGACCGTAACGAAGTTTCCTAAAGCCGCGTTGCCTTGTTGCGGCCTCGGCAAGGGCCTTATGTTTTTCTGTAGCTGGGGAGATAACAAGGGGCTGGTTAAAGCAAGGTTGGACGCTTGTTGCATGGAAATGACGCCAAGCGAGCGGACGGTTGGAGTTTGTTGAGCAGCATGCAGCGCCGGTGAGAGCGCCAAGGCAGATATAAGCAAGCGAGTGCAGATCGAGGTGTTCATGTATTCCCTCCGGGGAACGTAAAACCCGCTGGCCGGGGTCGGTACAGGCGGCGCGGTTGGCACCGAGAGTGAGCCCCACCTTTGGGTGGGGCAAGTCTACACTAAAGTAATGTTGGTTTTGTTCTAATTTTGGACAAATCTGCACAGAGGCGGCTCCGCCACGAGCACCAGATGTTATAATCTGCGCTCATCGGAGTTCGCGGGCACGACCACTTTCGCCTTGCAAGATGTCCCCCAGCCGTCAATCTGGAGCCCATTCTCTCGTTAGAACCTTGTCTCTATTGGCTGAGAGCGATGCCGGTCAGCGCGACAGCCGGAGCTGGTGCGGTGGCCGGCTACCCCTTGCGCGGGGATGCGAGTTGAGTGCGAGCCCTGCCGGGCGTGTTGAATTGTCTCCAAAATTCCTTTAGGGCAATCGTCCCATTTCGGGTTATAGTTTCGGGACGTGCCGATTTAACTCCCGCGCGGGTTTTTTTGTTCTAAAGAAATCCAATTCATGACTGTTGATTCACTGGAGAGCCAAACATGAAATTGAAATGCTTGACACTTATGCTTAGCCTCGGACTTCCGTTTTGCGCTCTGGCGCAGGTGGGGCACAACGGCCAGGTCTCTATCAATTTCCTTAACGGGAAAAAAGTCATGTCCGGCCACGACAGCGTGGCAGCTGGAGGCGGGGTGCTTAACAACCGGTCGAACGGCAGCGTCCTCGGTGTCGACTCGGTCCCTAACTGGAGCAGCTCCTTCTATTACCCTGGTTACGATTCCTTTGGCGGAGTGCAGTATGCGTGGCAGTACACGATGATTGGCAAGACGCCTTTCACAGAAAAGGCCGACGGCGGCGTGGACACGATGACGACTAAGGTCGGCGCGCCGGTCGTCCCGGTGAACCTGGACTTGCGCAATGCAGACGGCACGCCCGCTTACGTTAACGGACAGCGGCTGTTTGTGGAGGCCGCGCCGTACGTACCGCCGACACTGCTTTCACCTCTGTTTCAGAACACCACTTACGATTCAAGCGGCGTCCCGACGCAGTTCAACGACGCGGTGCAGCGGGCGGAGTTTTACAACGCTGCGAAGCCGGATTGGCACACGCTGCTGGCCCCCAGGCCAACGCATTCCCTAACGATGACATTGCTCGGAGGAAGCTATCTGTTTGCTTTGAACAGCGATGGCACCTGCTGCGCCTTTGTGTTGATTGATGAGAACGCGTTTGTGAATGCGCTCTTTCCGTCTTCTCCGACCGATACGACCACTATATTGGGAGCGGCGGAAAACACCGGACTGATCACGACTAAGGACATGTCGTCTTTTCTGTTCCCGAATGCGTATTTGTATCTGAACGGAGATCCGAACCAATGTTGCGTCCTCGGCTTTCACACCTACGATGTTGAACCGGGCAGCGCTGCGAACGGGTGGAAAGAGAAGCGGTATGTGATGGACTACGCGAGCTGGATAAGCCCCGGCTTGTTCGGTCCAGCGTTTCAAGATGTGACGGGCCTGAGCCATGAACTGACTGAATCGTTCAACGATCCCTTCGTGAACAACGCTACTCCGTGGTGGCTTGCGCCGAATGGCAACTGCCAGAACAACCTCGAGACCGGCGACGTGATCGAGGGCCTGCCCAACGCCACTTACCCAATCACGCTGAACGGCTATACATACCATCCGCAGAACGAGGCCTTGCTGCAGTATTTCGCCGGAGTCACGCCGTCGAATGCTATAGACCAGGCTTACAGCTATCCGGACGAGACGGTGCTGACGGCGCCTTCGCAGTCGCTTCCTCCGGGCTGCCAGTAACTTCGTTTGAGGGATGTGCAGTAGAAAGCCGGCCGGAGATATGGCCGGCTTTTGTATTCGGTAGTGTTGAGTCGGTTGCTTGGGGGGTTGAGTGGTCAGAGCCGACCGATGCTGTCGATTTCACGCTGGATGGCGAGGTGCTCCAACGTCGATAGCGGTAGCGATAGGAAGAGGCTGATGCGCCGGTCGAGCACGGTGAAGGCGTCACGAAAGGCGCGCTTGATCTGCTCTGGCGGGCCTTGGACGGACGCAGGGTCTGGTATCCCCCAGTGGGCGGTCATGGGCTGCCCTGGCCAAAAGGGGCAGACTTCGTTGGCGGCGTTGTCGCAGACGGTGAAGACGAAATTCATCTGAGGCGAATCGGGTCTGGCAAACTGATCCCACGATTTGCTGCGAAAGTCCGCGGCCGGGATTCCGGCGAGTTCGAGTTGCTCGAGTGCCTCTGGTCTAACCTTGCCGGTGGGATGGCTGCCTGCGCTGTATGCCTTGAACGCGCCTTTGGCCCGGTGATTCAAAATGCCCTCCGCCAGAATGGAGCGGGCGGAGTTGCCGGTGCAGAGGAAGAGGACGTTGTATCGCGGAGTCGTCATTGCGCTTTTGCCCCGGTTGGATCGCAGCAACCTGGCGCGCAACAGGGAGCGACAGATGAGGCCACAGACGGAGCGATAGATGGGGCAGGCGGCTTCGTGAGCGGCTTGGTAGCACGGACGAAGGCGCTTACGAATTTGCCCTCTACCTACGGGGCGATTTCGTCGACCTTTATGCCGGCTTCGGTTAGAAAGACTCTGGCGTCTTCGATGTAGTAGACCCGGGTTGGCTCAAGGTCTATGTCTGCGAAACCGGCGGCGAGCAATTTGTCCCGGTAGTCTTGCTCTTCGAGCGCACCGGCGATGCAACCGACCCAAAGCAACATGCTCTGACGAACGGATGCGGGGACCTCGCCCCGCACTACTACATCGGAGACGGCAAAGCGGCCTCCAGGCCTGAGCACGCGAAAGGCCTCGCTGAGAACACGGGCCTTGTCTGCCGATAAATTGATCACACAGTTTGAAATGATCACGTCGACCGAGTTATCGGGGAGAGGGATGTCTTCCATTTCGCCCTTAAGGAACTCGACGTTGGTCGCGCCCGCCTGGCGCTGATTTTCGCGAGCCAGGGCGAGCATCTCGTCGGTCATGTCGAGGCCGTAGGCCTTGCCCGCCGGGCCTACCCGCCGCGCTGAAAGCAGCACATCGATGCCGCCGCCCGAGCCCAGATCGAGGACCGTCTCCCCTGCCTTGAGTTCAATCAACGCGGTGGGATTGCCGCAACCGAGCGAGGCCAGGACGGCGCTCTCGGGGAGGGCCTGCTTTTCGGCAGTGCCGTAAAGGTTTTTGGTGATCGGGTCGCAGCAGCGCATGGCTGGGTCGCAGCATGCTGCGGACTGGGAATTGGTGACGCTCCGGGCGATGGAGCCATATTTCTCGCGGATTGCAGATTGAGTGTCCATTTCGTTTGCACCTCGTATATGCTTAGACGAATCTATTGTGGACCGACACATCTGTCAAGGCGTATGTTTGGGGCGTATACTTGGGGACATGGCGCGACCCGTACAATCGTTCGACCTGGTGCGACTCTTCGCCGCTCTCGCAGACCCTACGCGGCTTCGGCTGTTGAATCTCATGAACGGCCGGGAGGTATGCGTTTGCTACTTCGTGGAGATTTTAAAGCAGGGGCAGCCGAAGATTTCGCGGCATCTTGCGTATCTTCGCCGGGCAGGAATCGTGGAAGCGCGACGTGAAGGTAAATGGATGCACTATCGCATCGAGCGTCCGCGGGACAGCCGGGCGGGGTCTATTCTCGACGCAACGCTCAAGTCGTTTGAGTCAGACCCGAACCTGCAGACTGATCTTGCCCGGTTAGAGCGAGCTTGCTGCGAGCCTCAGAGGTTTGTGAGCCTGCTCGGTGCGCCTGTGCCAGCGGCCATCTAGGGACGAAATGGTCGGCGTGGGTGAACTGCCAATGTCGCTATGTCAGAGAGTAGGTCGATGCGTCACCTACTTCCGCAACTTTGGCGCTTTCTGCTCAGGCCGCATAGGATGTCTCAGACCCCGTAAACACTCAGCGGTGAGGCGTTATGTCTAATTCCGATCTCACCATGATTTTCCTGTTGCTCTTGTTGCTGATTGGTCTGGCGCAGGTCTTTGGGTATCTATTCGTCAAGATTCGCCAGCCTAAAGTAGTTGGGGAGATTTTGGCCGGGGTGGTATTGGGGCCGGCGGTTCTTGGCCGGTTCCACTTCGCTGCCGGCATCGCGGCCGCGATGAAGCATGACGAGGTCATCCTCAACTTTGTCTATTGGCTCGGACTTCTTTTGCTGATGTTCTTATCGGGGACTGAGGCCAGGCAGCTGTTTGGCAAGGACGAGCGGCGCGCTGTGCTGTGGCTGACGGTGGGTGGGACGGGCATTCCGTTCCTGCTGGGCCTTGCGTTTGGATCGAAGTTTATTGTGCCCGCGCTGATGGGGTCCAGGGGCAACAGGATCTCCCTGACGATTGTGATTGCGGTCGGGGTCGCGGTCACGTCGGTCCCTGTGATCTCGAAGATTTTCTCCGATCTCAGGATTCTGCATACCCGCTTTGCGCGGCTGGTACTGGGCGTCGCGGTGCTCGAAGACATTGTGTTGTGGCTCGCGCTCGCAGTGGCAACGGCAATCGCAGGGAAGACTACTTTGAGGCCGAAGGATCTGACTCTTCACCTGCTGAGCACAGTGGCTTTCTTTGTGCTCGGCCTTACAATCGTGCCGCGCCTGATCAGTCGCGCAAACAGATCGCGGTGGAACGTGGTTGCACGGCATTCCCCGGTCAGCTATTCGATTCTGGTGCTGCTTGCTTACTGTGTGGTCGCGGGCGCGGTGAATGTCAGCATGGTCTTCGCCGCATTTCTGGCGGGCTTCGCAGTTGTTCACAAGAGGCAGAAGATGTTCGACGAGTCTCTGCAGTCGATCAGCAAGATGTCCTTCGCCTTCTTCATCCCTGCCTACTTCGCCATCGTCGGTCTGAAGCTGGACCTTACCCGTGGCGTTTCGGTGGAGATGATGCTCGCCTTCATCCTTGGCAGCTGCCTGATCAAGGTGTTCGCGGTGAGTATTGCGGGACGGTTTGCGGGCTTTCGTGGCCTCGACCTGATCAACCTTGCAATTACGACGAACGCCCGCGGCGGGCCGGGCATTGTGCTGGCTAGCGTCGCGTTCGATGCGGGCATCATCAGCTCGCAGTTTTATACGACGCTGGTGGTGGCGGCGGTGCTGACGTCTCAGATTGCGGGGGCGTGGCTGGATTATGTATTGCGGAAAGGTTGGCCGCTGCTTCGCGGTGCAGAGCTGCCTATGGCGGGCTGAGACTCAGTGCGGTGAGTTTTAGTGCCGTGAGATTTTGGTGCGCCGAGTTTTTTTTGGTGCGAAAGGGGGGACTTGAACCCCCACGAGTTTCCCCGCCAGATCCTAAGTCTGGTGCGTCTGCCAATTCCGCCACTTTCGCTTTTTAGAACAATCCGCTTAGACCATGCAAGCTGCATGAGGCGCATCTCGCGCACTCATCCTAATTGTACTGTGACCCGTGAGTGCCCTTACAGTATGCCAGCCTCAACATGATGCTTGACGGGATGTTTAGGGCCGACGATCAGGAGCGATTCAAGGCTGGGATCGTAGAGCCGGAGCAGGAAGTATCCAATGCCGGCCAGCCCGAGGAGCAAGCCCGGCGTTTCGCCCCCGTTCGGAACACCACAAGGCCAGGGAACGCCGGTCGCCGCGTAGTTGAGCGCCTGGACTCCAAGCTGTTCTGCACGGGCACGTGCTTCGGAGCGGCCCAGAGCGGCCGCGGCTTCCAGCAGCAGGTCCGCGTTCCCGAAGGCTCCGTGGCAGAGACTATAGTTAACGGCGCCGGAGGCAACCTCGAGACTTCGGCTGGTCGTGGCAAGGGCCATTTCAGCTTCGCTGCGGAAGATTTCATCGTTGGTGATTGCGTAAACGCGGAGGCGCGAGAGGCCGATGCCGGGAGCGCCGTGACACCAGGCTAGAGCGTAGCCGGGCTCGCTTGCGCTCTGGCCATCCATCACTCTCAGATCGGGCCAGTTGCCACGATCGGGGCTGAAGAGCCGGCGCTCGTAGGCGAATGCGCCGTTGGCCGCATCCAGAAAAGCGCGTTCCCGGGTTGCGCGCCACAGCTCCGTCAAGGCCCAGCCAATTCCGGCAGTTCCGTGCGAGAAGCCGGTAAGATTTCGGCCGGAGGGCCCGCCTATGGTGTTCCAGGACAGGGTGCCGTCACTGACTTTGGCGGTTGCGATAAGGTGGCGACCGCAGCGCGTGGCGAGATCAAGATAGGCGGGCCGGTCGAATTCGACACTTAGCCGAAGGAGAACTGGGATAGCACCGCCGCAGCCTCCAATAACATCCAGGAGTGAACTCTCAAGATTGGTACCGGTGAGGGAATCGAGCCCGGTCAAGGCGCGTTCAACCAGGGAGGGCTCGTCCAGTTTTTGGCCGATACGCAGGAGAGCGTAGGCAATGCCGACGGACCCGCTATAGAAGCCGATGGGATTCGCAAGAGACGAAGTTTCGAGCGAAGATATGGCGAGCGCGACCCCGCCGAGGGCTGCTTTTCGCAGAGGGCGCTCGCGAGTTGCGGCGTAAAGCTCCGCAAGGAACAGCGCGATGCCACTCGTGCCGGCATAGATGTCCGCACCGGCTGGTTTCTCGGCGGTCACCCAGGCGCCGCTGATGAACTCCATTGAAGACCCCAGCCAGGTGCAACGCGGGCCGGCCCATACCGCGTCGCGGCAGAGGCGAAGGCCAATGTCCTGGGCTCCGAGGAGGAACTGATGAGTCGTCGCGTTGAGTGAAGTGGCGTTGCTCATGGCCAGAAGTCTACAACGCCTGCATGGAAGGATCAGGAAACTCGTAAGCCGGGGAACCGGGGTTTAAATAAGGGTGGTCGAGCGAGATTCCCTCGCGGTGAAAGGCCGCTTCGACCGCTGCCAGCGAGGCTTCGAGCCCGGCCGCCCCTTTGGTGTAAGCCTCCCATAAGCCCTGCGCAAGCAGACGGCAGCGTGCCGTACCAAAGCTCTCGGAGTTGCCGGGATCTTCTGCGAAGGCGAGACCAGGCGCAAGCGGGCGGGTGAAGAGCGGAACATCCGGCTGCAAGGCAGCACCTAACGAAGCGCGGACGTCGAGGGCCAGATCGACAGCGATCGAAAAGTAGCGTCGGGGGATGTAGGAGACACCCGTATCTACGCGCACGTAGCTGAAGGGATCGGTGGGAAGCTTGAACTTGAAAGGAATTCCGAAGCGATTAAAGTTGAAGGTCAACGCGCGCATCAAGGCCGCGGCATCGCCGGCCATGACATTCCAGTAGAGGCGGAACAGGTGTTTCTCGTCGAGGAGATCGCCGGCAGTGCTGCCGAAGGCGAAGTAGTAACCGGGTTGGACCGTGAGGCTTTCGCGGGCAACGAAGATCGAGACCAGCGCTGTAGGCTGGGGTGCGCGGCCGAAGCCGTCCTGATAAACGAACTCGCCCGGCCAGACGGTCCGGTATTGCCCGTGTCGGTGAAGGAGCAGCGCGCCGGTAGAGAGAGACTGATCGACTTGCCAGCCCCGGTCCCAGCGCTCCACTCCGCAGTTGGCTGCGCTGAGGCTGCTGAGAAAATCAGCAGCCGGTGGGACCGGAATCTCCGGCAGTGTGGTTGGCGGAAACCGCCGTGTGAAGCAGTGAGCGTACAGATGATTTTGTAGTTTGCTGATGACGGGCGGAGACCCTGGGGGCGAGATCGCAGCATATTGGCCACCGGGTGTTGCCGGATGCCCGGCAAACGTAAAGTTGTCATTGGAGAGGAACTGCAGGGCAGAGACAATGGGTTGCAGGTCCGCGCGATAGCTGGATGTCATGCGGTGTTCCCCATCTCAAGCAGGTCGCGCACGGCGCCTTCTGGATCAGCGAGGATGTTCTGGCTCGCCTGCAACAGATAGAGGGCGGGACGGGTCAGACGCGGTGAGTATTGGGAATATTCATAGACCGACTGGAGCATTCGCGCGCCGCAATAGGTCATCGTCTTACTCAGAGCTGCTTTGGCGGCAAGACCCGACAGCTCGCTGGCCCGTGCATACGCGGACCAGAACGCATGCAGCGCTGGCAGCATGTGACGGAACGGCCTGGTGGCGGAGTCCACGAGGTCTACGGTCGCAGCGGAGGAATCACCCGGCAAAGAGTAAATCCAATGTGACAGGTATTGATTGAAGATCGCGGCGACATCCCACAGGCCGTCGCCCCAGTCAGCCATTTCCCAGTCGACGATCTTGATGGCAGGATTGCCTGCGGAATCGGTTTCGACCATGCAATTATCCCATTTGATATCGCCGTGGATTAGAGCAGTGGCCGGCCAGGCGGCGCGCAGTGGCTCGAGCGCCTGGGCGAACTCCGGGTAACTGTGGACAAGCGCGATCATTTGAGCGTTTGCTTCACTGAGACCGGTTAGGGTCTTCCACTCAGGCTGATGCATGGTGAGGGCCCAGGGCACGCGGCGTGGAAAGGGCGCCGCCTGTGTTGCATCGGGCGGGGGAGCGGGTACCTGCCGGTGATAGCGTCCAAAGGCTGAGCCCAGCTCCATGGCTGCCGCGATGGGAAAGGCGCTATGACGGGCGTGATATTCGGAGAGATTTTCCGCGCGAGTAAGGAGTTCAGTGACCAGGATCGCATGATTTTCGTCCCAGCCGTAGAACCGCGGCACCAGGCTGCGGAGGGCCGCAAAGTCAGGGTGATTGGCCGCCAGCCAATAGCAGTAAACCTCGCAACGCAGGGTCGCCAGCGACTGATTGTCCCAGATCTTGACCTGCTTGACGAAGTACGCAGGATTTCGACTGCGAATGACCTTGAAGTTCCGGTTGCGGCGAGCGGTCTCGACGGCAAGATAATCGCCGTCGACGATCGAGACCGGCGTCAACAGACCGCGAGCTAGCAGGTAGTGCGCGAGATTGGAGGAGGTCAGAACCATTGGATCATTAGCCGACAGTCCCGAACCTCCTACCCCTGAACAGGTGACCGCTTAGAAGCCCTGAGGCCCTCCACCGCCCCCGAAAGGACCGCCGCAAGCTATCGAGTTGATCGGGCAGCCAAGTGTCTGCCCGGGACAATTTATCGTGTTTACCGGACAAAAACGGGTCGGGGAACAGAGGGGTGAGAGCAAAGTTTGACGGCAGACAGGCTGCGAGGTTACGAAGCAGGCTGGCTGCGAGGTTTGAAAGCAGATGGGGTGCACCGTTAGATGGCAGGGTGGCTGCGTCGTCGGGTGGCAGATCAGAGTTGGATGGCAGATCGGCTGGGACGTATGGAAGCAGATCGGCGGCGTTGTATTGATACAAATCGGGTGCGACGTCGGCAGACAGTGCGGTGCTGCCGTTGGTTGGCAGAACGGTTCGGCCGTGTTGCAGGCGGGATTGGTGGTAAGTGGTCCGCAGAACTGGGTCGCAAACTGAGGCTGGGCGCCGGGCTCGTCTTGCGGCAGAGGACAGTGTGGAGGCATGTTCGTCACGCGGCATTGCTGCCAATTCACGGAATGGCATATCTGTTGATGGCTAGGGCAGTGTAGCGGAATTTGCGTGGGGCAGATGGGGCACGGCGTAACTATGTGCGTCGGACAGTGTATCGGAATGTGCGTGGGGCAAATGGGGCAGGCCGTAGCCATGTGTGTCGGACAGCCTGGAGTAGGCGGGGGACAGTTCGGACTAGGCGGACAATGCACGGAAATCGGACAGGCGGGGGTATGCGGGGGGCAGTGCATCGGCGAGCCGGAAGCGCAAGGGGAGCCCACACTCGGACACACGTCCGTTGGGCAGGGAATAGCGTCTGAAGGACAGTGCAGCGTAGGCTGGAAGCCCATCGGGTTAGCGGCCCCGGCTGAGCCGCCAATCGCTGCCATGATCGGCCCCTCAAGGAAGCGCGCTTTTTGGCGGTCGGTGCCTACTTTTCCGTGTAGGACTTCCGCATCTTTCCGGAGCCATAGATAGCTGCCTCCAAGGGACGAAATCGCGGCTGGGATCGGCTCGGAATGAAGGATGGCATCCGTCGGGACATCCTTATAGTCGGTAAGTGCCGCGTCCATGTAGAGACGAGTGAATCCCGGCTCAGACGAAGCTCCAAGGAAACCGGTGAGGAGGATAGTGTCGTTGGGTTTTGCGGGGTCGCCGACAACACGGGCGACGAAGGAATCGAGACGCGGAGAATTCTGTTTTTCTGCCATAAAGTCACCATCCGAGATAGGTGCCCTTTTTTTTAACGCCCCAAAACCCCTTGGTTAAGGTCACCTTAAGTTGCGGTGATCACTCTAGTACGGAAATTTAATTGTGTCAACCGTAGGGATGTCTTTTTTATACTGTCACTTTTGTCGAGTACAGTAAGCGCCGCACCAAGGCTACGGAAAGAGCACGCCTACTGGGTGGGGAGGCTGATGGCTTCGTATTCGGCGCGGGAGGGGGCGGGCATGAGGACCCAGAAGGTGTAGACAGCTACGGCGGTGCCGGTGATAGGTTTTAGGACGGTGAGGAAGGCGGCGACGAGGGCCAGGGTGCGTCCCCAGGGGGCTTTGGTGAGCAGGCCGACGCCGGTTGCGCCGGAGAGGATGGCGCGGCCGACAGTGACGATGGTGATGAGCGGAACCAGCCAGGGCGCGTTGTAGAAGGGGAAGTGGCTCCAGAACATCATGGGGTTAATGAAGCGGCTGCCGAACATGCCTGACATGCCCGTGAAAAAGGTGGCGGCGACTGCTACCTGGAGAAAGCTCCAGCAGGCGTATGCGATCCAGACGTAGCCGAGGGATTGGATGTGGCGCTGCACCCGGGCTCCTATCGGGTAAGGGACGGGGTATGAGGGGCTGCCTGAGCTAACGGGGGCGGCGGCGTTGACTGGTTTGCCGCATTTTCCGCAGGCTTGTTGGTTGGTGGCAAGTAGTTGTCCGCATCCTGCGCAATACATGGCTGCTTACCTCGGTCTTCTAAAAAGCGATGCAGTTCATTCTACGCAGTGGGTGGTGGGCGCGTTCCATTGCATTGGCCGGAGGGTGACAGGGGTTAGGTCTTGAGCTGAGCTCTCAGGTTGTGCTCCTCACTTCTGCGCTTCCTTCCCGGGTAGACTGTGGATACTATTCAGCGTGCCGCCTGATGATCGAGTCGGCTGGTAGCCTATGTCACTTTGTTGTGATCCTTCGTTGGCGGACCATCTTCCTGGCAGGACGCAGAAGGTGCGGGTCATTACTGAGGCATGGTTCCGAGGCTTTGGCTATTGTCTGAGTTGCCAGTCGAATGTCCTGGAGCCTACAAAGACCAATTCTCATGCTCGGGACTTCACTTGTCCAATCTGCGGTTCTCCCTACGAATTGAAGAGCAGTATAAAGCCTTCGGGGCTTCGCGTAGTAGATGGAAGCCTTAGAGCCATGATGGCGCGGATAGAAGCGGATGAAGCGCCTAACTTGATCTTGCTTCATTATCGGCTGGATTGGTCGATTCAGGATGTGACGGCACTCCACTCGGTCTTCTTAACCGCAGAAGTGGTAGAGGCTCGTAAGCCGCTGAGCGCCTCTGCTCGGCGAGCTGGATGGCAAGGTTGCAACTTGCGATTGGACAGGATCCCTGCCGACGGGCGCATCTCGCTGGTAAGTGAAGGAGTGGTAAGTTCGCCCTCAGAAGTGCGGCGGCTCTATATCCAATCAGCTCGACTCAAACAAATAAAACGCGAGAAGCGGGGCTGGGCAGCTCTGACTTTGGACGCTGTGCGGAAGGTCGGACGCGTTGAGTTTCAGTTGAGCGAGATCTATGCCTTTGAAGAAACGATGAGCGAGGCGTTTCCCAACAATCTGCATATTCGGGAAAAACTTCGCCAACAGTTACAGGTGCTGCGCGATTTGGGCTACCTCGAATTTCTTGGAGATGGTGCCTACCGCGTGATCGCCTAGGTGACTAAGAAGCCTACAGCGGCGTTAGGATCAAGCGATGGCCTTTCTAACAAACATGCCGTCGCCAATGGAAGACTTTAGCAGCGCGGCGCTGGAGTGGGGGCGGATGCTGGAGTTGCTGGCCGGCTATTCGCAGTCGGGGCTGGGGCGGGAGTGGGCTTTGGGGCTGGCTCCTTCGGCGGATGCGGCGCGGCTGGAGCGCGAGCATGGCCTGGTGGCGGAGATGCGGCTGCTTTTGCGGCAGGGGGTTTCGCCGGCGCTGGGGTCTTTGTTTGATCCGACGGTGCCGCTGGACAAGTCGCGGATCGATGGTGCTGCGCTTGAGGCGGAGGAGATACGCGACCTGCTGGGGTTGCTGGACGATGTGAATTCGTGGCAGGCGCTGATCTTGTCTCCACCGGCGGCGGTGCTGGCGCAGTTGCCTGAGCTTGAGGCGATGGCCGCACCGCTCGCGGGGTCGGAGTTGCCGGCGCTGGTGAAGGGGCTGCGGACGAAGGTGATGCCGGATGGGTCGCTGGCGGATGATGCTTCGCCGGATTTGAGGCGGATCAGGCGCGAGATTGAGCGGCAGCAGCGGCACATCGAGGAGAGCCTGCGCGGGATGCTGCGGCGGTTAGCGGAGGGCGGCGCGACTCAGGATGAGTTGATCACGATTCGCGGCGAGAGGTTTGTAATTCCGATCAAGGCGGAGCAGAAGCGGCGCGTGCAGGGCGTGGTACACGGGACGAGTTCGAGCGGGCAGACGGTGTATGTAGAGCCGCTGGAGACGATCGAGCAGAATAACGAGCTAGTGCGGCTGTTTGAGGAGGAGCAGTCGGAGATCCATCGGATTTTTTTGGCAATCACGCGGCAGATTGGAGCGCAGGCGGGGACGATTCTTGCCGGGGCGCGGATATTGGCGGAGGTCGAGTCGCTGATGATTCGGGGGCGCTTTGCGGAGGAGTATCAGTGCGTGCGGCCGCGGTTTCGGGTGGAAGGCGAGCCGGAGTTGACGCTGGTTGGGGCGCGGCATCCGCTGCTGGAGAAGCGGCTTCGCGGGAGTGGTGGGGTTGTGGTCCCGTTGACAATTCGGCTGACGGCGAGCGAGCGGCAGTTGATTATCAGCGGGCCGAATACGGGCGGGAAGACGGTGGGGTTGAAGACTACGGGGCTGCTGGCGGTGCTGGCACAGTCGGGGGTTCCGGTGCCAGCGGAGGAGGCGGTGCTGCCCGTATTCACGAGCGTGCTGGCGGACATTGGGGATGCGCAGTCGATTGAGCAGAACCTGTCTACTTTTTCGGCGCACATGGTGAACCTGGATCGGATTTCTCATGTGGCGGGGCGCGAGTCGCTAGTGCTGCTGGATGAGCTGGGCTCGGCGACTGATCCGGAGGAAGGCGCGGCGCTGGCGGTGGCGATCGCGGAGCATTTTTTGCGCGCGCGAGCGTGGTGCCTGATCTCGACGCACCATACGGCGCTGAAGGTTTATGGGGTGAATACGCCAGGGGTGCTGAACGCGGCGGTGGGGTTTGATGAGCGCACTCTGGCGCCGACGTATGCGCTGCGGCTAGGCGTGCCGGGTGCCTCGGCGGGAATTAATATTGCTTCGCGACTGGGGTTGAATGCGGAGATTATAGCGGCGGCGCGGTCGAAGCTGCATTCGCAGACCCTGGATATTGCGCGCTTTCTGGAGGAGCTGCACGGGCAGTTAGAGGCGGTGGGTGCGGAGCGCGCGGCGCTGCAACGGCAGGAGCAGGAGGTTGCGCGGGAAAAGAATCGCCTCGACGTCGAAGGCCTCAAGGAATGGCGCGCAAAAGTCCGCGAACTTGAAACCAAACTCCAGTCGTTGCTCAAAGACTTCGAATACCAGATGCGGGAGACGGTGCGGGTGATCGATGACCGCGCCGCGCAGCAGAAGCTTTCAAAGGAGGCAGAGCGGCGGATTGCGCGGCTGAGGAGGGAGTTCAGCGAGCAGTTCAATTCGTCGGTGGTGGCTGATCATACGGGCGCGGACCGGGGCGATGCTCACGCGCAGCCGCACCTCGTCAGCCACATAGCTGCCGGCGATTCCGTCCGCCTCAAGTCCCTCGGCAAGACCGCCGTCGTTCAGCGTCAGGTCGACCAAAACACCTTCGAAGTCGCTGTCGGCGCAATGAAGATGCGCGTCCCCCGCGCCGACATCGCCGAGGTGGCACCCGCGCCCGTAGCCGTTTCCGCCCTAGAGTCGGCTCGGCGGCGCGGGGTCACAGTGCGGGTGGCTGAGCCGGACGCGGACATGAGCTGGGAGTTGAATGTGATTGGGCGGACGGTGGACGAGGCTACCGACGAGGTAAGTAAGTTTCTGGACCGCGCTTTCTTGGCTGGACTGCCTCGGGTGCGGGTGATCCACGGAGTAGGGATGGGGGTTTTGCGGCGAGGCTTACGTGGGTACTTGGCGGGGCATCCTCAGGTCGCTTCGGTAGTGGAGGCTGGTCAGGGTGAGGGTGGCGCTGGGGCTACTTTGGTTGAGTTGAAGCAGTGATCGTCCTGGGCTTTGCTTGTGTCCTACTCACCGCGAAAGGCGCCATGAATGCGCACGCGGATTTCGGGGTTGATCATGAGAGCGAATGTTTCGCATGAGTCGCCTGGTTACGGTTAGTGCGTGGGATGGTGTTAGTATCGGCGCATTCGGCTGCGTTGTAGGGGTCGGCGGTGATGCGGTGAGGAGGGCGCGATGGTGCGGTTGATTACGGTGGAGCGGGAGTATGGGAGCGGGGGCGCGGAGTTTGCGCACCACCTGGCGAAGCGGCTGCAATGGAAGTTTATTGACCAGTGCATGATCGAGGAGATCGCGCAGAAGACCGGGGTCGCGCCTGCGGAATTAAAGCGGTGCGATGAGCGGCTCGATCCGTGGTACTACCGGTTTGGCAAGGCGTTCTGGCATGGCAGTCTGAACCGGCTGCCGGCGGCGCCGGATACGGGCGTGTTTGATGGCGAGCGGATGGTGGATTTTGTTCGCGAGTATCTGACGAAGACAGCCGAGAGCGGGAATTGCGTGGTGGTAGGCCGTGGTGCGGCATGCATCTTGTCTACGCTGCCAGGGGCCTTTCACGTGTTTGTGTATGCGTCGACGAAGCGGAAGGTGCAGTGGTTTGAAAAGAACTTTCCCGAGCACCGGGGTGAGGCTGAGCAGGAGTTAGAGGCTACGGACAAGCGGCGGGCGGCTTATGTGCGGAACTTCCATGACGCGGATTGGACGGATAGACGGCTCTATCACTTGATGATGAATTCATGCATGGGATTTGAGGCTATGGTAGGGGCTACTATAAATGCGGCAGGACTTACGAAGTTAGTGCCTGAGGTTGCGGTTGCTGGGGATTAAGCAGGTCCATCCTATTCATCGTGTCATCGTGCGAACGTCACTTATAGTCCGGTTAGTTTAGTAGGCAGAGTTATGAAGGCCATCGTTACCACGCGATACGGACCGCCTGAGGTGCTGGAGCTTCTTGAAGTCCCGACTCCTGCTCCGGCCGATGATGAAGTGCTGGTCGAAGTGCATGCGGCTGCGCTAAATCCCCTCGATAGTTATGTGATGCGCGGCCCGGTGTCTTTCTTCCCTCTGTTAAACAAGCGCTTCAAACCAAAACATTCCATCATGGGCGCGGATGTTGCCGGGCGGGTTGTTGCGGTGGGTAAGGATATAACTCGGTTCAGTGTCGGTGACGAGGTGTTTGGCGGATCGTTTGGTAAGAGGGGAATGGGCGGGTTCGCCGAGTATGTTTGCCCTCTTGAAACTAGTCTTGCGCTGAAGCCGGTCAATGCTTCTTCCGAAGAAGCAGCGGCTGTGCCGGTGGCGGCGCTCACAGCACTTCAGGGGCTTCGGGACAAGGGCGGGATCAAGGCGGGGCACAAGGTGCTTATCGATGGCTCTTCGGGCGGTGTCGGGACGTTCTCGGTCCAGATTGCGAAGTCGTTTGGGGCGGAGGTGACGGCGGTTTGCAGTGCGGGAAAGATGGAGATGTCACGATCGCTGGGCGCGGACCACGTAATTGATTATGCGCGGGAGGATTTCACTCGAAGCGGGGTGCTGTACGATTTAATTGTTGGCGCAAATGCGCATCATTCCGTCTTTAGTTACATGCGGGTCTTAAGTCGTGACGGGATTTTTGTAGCGGTAGGAGGCAATATACCTAAACTGCTCCAAGCTATGGCGCTCGCGCCGGTAATAAGTCGGATGGGGAGTAAGAAGGTGCGGTTCTTTATCGCGAAGATCAATGTTGGTGACTTAGAATATTTGAAGGGGCTGATTGAGGCGGGTAAGGTTGTGCCGGTTATAGACCGGACTTATCCGCTGAGTGAGGTAGCTGAGGCTATGCGTTATCGGGAACTGGGACATGCTAGTGGGAAGGTAGTTATTCGTGTGGGTGATAGTGGCGGCTCAGTGTGAGCGCCGAGATGGCGTGTTCCGGGACGAAGGCCTGTTCGGCGAGAGCAGTGTCTCTGGCGGATTGGGATGCTAATCCCCCGCCCGAGGGTATGCATTGAACCTGATTCTTAGCAAGACCCGCGAAAAACCTTCAAACGCCGTCCGAGCGTGTAACACAGTGTGGTTATTGATGAATAAGATTTCACCATTTGCGAGCGTAACGCCGCGACGTTCGGGACTTCTATAGACGAGCTTGCTGAAAAAATCTAGGGCCTCCTCTTCTTCTCTATTTCGTTGGCCCGCCAAGCGAATTCCCTCTCGAATAGTGTCCTCTCTAAATCTGATAATGGTTTCGGACTGATTGATTATCGGGGCCTTAAAAGGCCGGGGCACTTCGTCAGCGTGCTCGGAGTAACGGGAGGGCATCGCAGAGGGCAACTCGTTGGCCTTCAAATAGTTTAACCATCGCCTGCCTTCTTCGGTTGCTTTCATTTCGTTAAGTATCCAACTGCTTTTTAGCAAGATGTTTCTTCCGCCGAAGTCCGCCTGCTTCTCCATTAAGAAAGCGACAAACTGTTCCGGGTCATCGCGATAATGCGAGTCCGTATGGAGTGGTGCTTCATGGTCATGTTCGGAGTAAGTTGCAATTTGTCGGTTGAGATCTTTGCGTGGTGTGACTTTGCAGATATATTCTTCTTTCCCGGGTATGTGGTCCGACGGAGTACCGCAGGCAATTACTAACATAAGAAATAAATTCTTTTGAGCGACAGGATCATAGCCTTTGAATGGAAAGCTCTTAACTATGCAATATCCCTCTTTCTTGATAAATCTTATAATTTGTTGGCCATATTCCTTAAGTTCAGGCC
>DASWUZ010000093.1:0-5197 GCA_036401395.1 Acidisarcina sp. | reverse complement strand
TCTATTGATGTTCGCGGCCTGGAAGATGAAGCCGGAGAAGGTAATTGACGAGGCCGCTGAAGAGGCGCTGCTTGCCGCCCCGGACCCTGGGGCGCGGGGAGGCGCGACCGTCGATCCGATGGAGGCCATCTTCAAGCTCGACGAGTTGATGCTTGAGGTGGGGATCGGACTCGTTCCCCTGGTGGACGCAGCGCAGGGCGGCCAACTGCTCGCCCGAGTGAAATCGCTGCGCAAGAGCCTTGCCCAGCAACTCGGTTTCCTTGTGCCCTCGATTCACATCACTGACAACTTATCGCTCAAGGAGCGGGAGTACGTGATTTTCATGAGAGGCATCGAGGTTGCGCGCTGGGAACTTCGCCGCGGATGCCTGCTGGCCATCAGCTCCAGCCCCATCGCCGCCGACCTGATTGGCGAAGAAACGCGCGAGCCTGCCTTCTCATCACCCGCGAAATGGATCCTGCCTGAGCTGCAGGGCCAGGCAATCGCTGCCGGCTATGCGGTGGCCGATCCTACGTCGGTGCTGGCCGCACACCTCACTGAGATCATTCGTCAAAACGCCTATGAACTGCTATCACGGCAGGAGACCAAGCGGCTGCTCGACCGGCTCAGCGACTCCCATCCCAAGCTGGTCGACGAACTCGTTCCGAAACTGCTGAGCCTCGGGGAAGTCCAGAGAGTGCTTCAACAGCTGCTGCGGGAACAGGTGTCCATCCGCGACCTGGGCACAATACTCGAAGCGCTGATCGAGGCCGCCTCCATCAACAAGAATCCAGTCGCGCTCGTCGAAGCGGCGCGGCACGGTCTCGGCAGGGCGCTGATTCGTCCGCTGCTGAACGCTTCGGGAGAACTTCAGGTCGTCACTCTCGACAGTGGGATTGAGGAAGAGTGCCTGCGCGGCTCGAACCAGCAGGGCGGCCAGCTCGCCGCGACCGCGCTGCAGGTCTCCGTTGCTCGAAAAGTGCTAGACGGCCTGAAGATCTTGTTCGGCGAGCAGTTCCGCACTGCGCCTCCCGTCCTGCTCTGCTCCTCTCCGGGACGATTCTATCTACGCCGGGTCCTTGAGCCCTTCATTCCCAAAATTGTCGTTATCTCGCCCGGCGAGATACCGGCGACCACGATGGTGCAGTCGGTGGGGGTGGTCCGTTGAATCGTTCGCTGAATCGTCCTTTGAATCATTCGTTGAAACGTTTGCTGAATCATCGCGGCCCAACGAGAGCGGCCCTCGTTCCACCACAGATGCGGTTGCGACAGTCCCAGCCACCAGCCCACGAAGCTAGCGGTATCAGGTCAGGGGCAAAGCTGCCGATACACACACTTAGAAGAAGGGGACTGGAGTTATCTACATGACGCCTGTCGAAGCAGCCTATCAAACGGACACCGTCGATATCGACGTGCGGAACAGCATGGTCGAACAGGAACTATCGCAGGTCTACTACATCGCCGCGCGCATACGAGAGCGGCTTCCTACCCATGTGGAGATGGACGACCTCGTGAATGCCGGCGTACTGGGGCTGCTCGAGGCCAGCCGCAATTTTGATGTTTCGAAGAACGCTCAGTTCAAGACGTTCGCGAAGTTTCGCATCCGCGGCGCAATCCTCGACAGCCTGCGAGAGCTTGACTGGGGTTCTCGGGCAGTGAGGAAGCTTGGCCGGGAAATCGCCGCTGCTCACGCCAAACTCGAAGGCACGCTGGGGCGTCAGCCTATGGAAGAAGAGACTGCGCACGAGTTGAAGATCACGGTTGCGGAGCTCCAGGACGCTTTGACCGAGATTGACGGCCTCTACCTCGTCGGTCAGCAGACCGCTTCTCACGACCGCGCCGAAGTCATGGACCTCGTGGAGTCGGCACCCAGCCGAGGGGGTGACGATCCCTTTCAACTATGTCTTGAGGGCGAGAGGAAAGCGCAATTGGACCAAGCCGTGTCCCGGCTTCCGAAGAGGGAGCAATTGATCCTGTCACTTTATTACCGGGAGGAGCTAACGATGAAGGAAATTGCTCACATCGTCGGTCTTGCGGTCTCTCGGATATCGCAGATCCACTCTGCTGCGATGAATACGCTTCGTATCTCGCTGAGGCGGATGGCTTAGGTATGACGATCCGCGGGAGGGGGGGCTGTGAACGCCATGGAAGATGAGACGCCAGGGAATGAGTCGGCGTGGGCGCCGGCGCCGGCAGAGGGGCACGCCAGGTTGAAGAATGTGCCGGGGAATGTTCAGCCTTGCAACTTTCGCTCGGCGGGCAGGCTTTCAAACGAGAACGCCCGCATTCTTACAATGCTTCACGAGCAGTTTGCCCGCAATGTCGGCAACGCACTGGACGTTGTCCTTGGAACGGCGCTCGAAATGCGCCTGATTTCTCTGGAGCAGATAGAGATAGAGAATTACATGGCAAAGTTGCAGCCGACAGATCACATCGTGCCATGTTTGCTGAGCCCCCTACAGATCAGCTTCTTGATGGATATGGAAATAGCGCTGATGTTCCCGATCATCGACCTTTTGCTCGGAGGTGTAGGGGCGCCGGTAGAGCACGCGCACGAGTTGACGGAGATTGATGAAGAGATCATGCAGAGCGTCACCGCCATTATCGCCGGGGAGCTAGAACGGTCATGGCAGCCGCTCGATCTTTCTCTCTCCCCGGGACACACTATCAAACATCCGCTGGTGCTGCGGATATTTCCGCCCAACGAAAAGCCACTGCTGCTGACCTTTCAGGTTACGGTGGCGGGAGTTGCGGGCCGCTTTCGTATACTGCTCCCGACGTCCTTCGCCAGCATTCTGCTAAGGCAGATCCGGACTGACCCTTCCAAGTCGAACCGCCGCAAAGTCGCGCGGCTCAATTTGCGCGAGTGGGTGATGGACTGTGACGTGTCCACCGCGACCGTTCTGCCACAGGCCCGTGTTCCAGTCAGCGAACTTATAGCGCTCGCCGAGGGCAGCATTTTAAAACTCAGAGCGCCGGTGCAGAACCCGGCAAGGTTATCGGTTGAGGGCAGGGAAGTCTTTGAGGCGCTGCCTGTGCGAAGTGGACTACAAAGGGCCGCCCAGCTGCTGTCTGGGTTACCGGAAGTTAAGTAAACATAGTTCCGGGTGCCTGGTACGAAGGAGGAATATGAGCGAATCGCCTGGAAGCGCATCGGGAGCAGCAGCAGATCAAGCGCAGAACACGTCCCCCGGCCCTCAGGCTGGCTCTTCAACAGCGCGATCGACCGGGGACGGCGACGCTTCCATAATTGCGTTCGATGAGACCCAAGACGCGGCAAATTTAAACCTGGTGATGGATGTTGAACTCAATGTGACCCTCAGGTTTGGACAGCGCAGTCTCTCGCTGCGAGAGGTCCTCGATCTGTCGAGCGGATCGGTGATCGAACTTGATCGTCAGGTAGATGATCCAGTGGAGCTGTTGTTGGACGGCAGAGTCATTGCCCGTGGGGAAGCAGTAGTCATCGACGGACACTACGGCCTCAGGGTCACCGAAATTCCCCGTCCCTACATTCACACTCCCCCCGCAGGTGGAGAAAGGGGAAGCCGGTGAACCTCTCCAAGACACCAAGCCCGGCTGAGGTTCGCCTGCCGCGGCTTAGTGACCGGTTGCGTGGGTTCGCTGTAGCGAGCCGAAGCGTGATGTGTGCCATACCCGACTGCCGCACCCCGGTCACTATAAGGAAGTCGGCAGCTCGGAAGCCTGGCATCGAGATGGGAGCGGACTGGTACTGTAGCTCGCGCTGCTTCAGGGAGGCAGTTGAAGAACGTCTTCTCAACATCTATCTCTCAGGCGCGCCTGATCGGGTAAGACCGGATCGCATGCCACTGAACCTGCTGCTATTCCAGAGCGGGTGCCTGACCCATCGCCAATCAATTGAGGCGGCGGGACAGTTGAAAATAGCTGGTGGCAATCTCAAAGGCATACTACTGCGACTGGGTTACGTTACCGAAGAACAGATCACCCGCGCTTACGCGCTTCAGGCCGGTTACCCAGTCTATACGCTCACCGGCGAAAGCACCGACAAGCACGCACTATTCTTGAGCCTTTCTCGAGTATCGGGGACCGGGACTCCGGGCGCCTTCAGCCCTCAGAAATTAACTCCCGTCATGTTCATCCCACGGATGTTCATTGATCGCTATTCGATGGTACCCGTTCATTACATCCCGGCTACCCGGCGGCTGCTGATGGGCTTCGTTGAGAAAGTCGACCACGGGGTACTCTATGCGGTTGAGCACATGACAGATTGCATCGCTGAGCCTTGCTTTATCACCCCGGCAGATTTCGAGCGGCTCAGGGACAGCCATGGAACCGGCCCCATCGACGACCAGTTGGAGTGCAATGAAGATGCACGCCCAGCGGACATGGCGAGAGTGATCAGCGCCTGCGCCGTGCAGATGTGCGCAGACGAGGCACGCCTGCGCAAGACGCGAGACTATCTTTGGGCCAAGCTGCTTAGCCAAGGCCGCGAGGTTGACCTGCTTTTTCCCCGGCCGTGGTCAGGTATGGCTGGAGCTGAAGCGGCTGAGGGACCAGAAGTCCAGCAACGCGCGCCTGCTGGCTGGAGTGGTCGGCTTCAGGTGAAGGCATTCACTCGTGGCGGCAGCTAGTATTCCTGGGCCCAGCCGCGTCACTCAAATCTGAACAGGGCTAAATACTGCTGAAACAATTCCCATAACGGTCGATAGAGGGGCGGAAGGTGGACCCTCATGGATTTGCTTGAGACCGTCGCGCGCTCCCAATTCAATCAGACTGCTTCCGTGCCCCTTTCTTCTCGTTCCGCTGCCTATGCCTCTTCGCAGGGCCATAGGCAAGCTGTTAGTTCCTCCGAGGGTTTCGAATACCAGGGTATTCTCGGCTCCGGCACGGCACGCAGCCACGAAGAACGCACATACTCTGTTCACGTGCAAACGAGCGCTGAAACGGCATCGTATGGTGCGCAAAAAAATGTTCCCACGTTATCATCGACTGTGCTGCAGTTGGAACTTCTCCTCGGAGCACAGCAGGGTAACTGCCGCTCCCGCGCAAATGGTGCTATTGATCTGGCTGCGGTCGGGGCGTTGGTGCTCAGCGACCTTGGCGCAACGGTTCAGGTATTAAAACTTGCCGGCCGCAAACATCAGCTCGCCGAAGATCGTCCCAGATCAATCGAACATTGCATTGCAAATTCCCGCACGGGGACGTGGTTCGGCGCGGTATCGGCTCAGCCCTTCGCGCG
>DASWUZ010000092.1:0-12929 GCA_036401395.1 Acidisarcina sp. | reverse complement strand
ATGTAGGGAGCAATTACCAACTCTCGTGTTCCCTCGATCCGGCCAGGCCTGCCGCGATGAGGCATGACATTGAGCGACTCAATCCCGGCAAACAAAGTCCGAACCAGCTTCAGCGCAGCATCCGGTTTGTCCTTTGAGACGAAATCACCAATCGCCTCAAGGTCTGCGGCGGCGCTAGGCGACCAGATTACCTTCACTAAGCCCCATAGCGCTTCTCGAAGTGAGCGACGACGTCCTCATGGGCAATACCCTCGCCTCGGGCAATCTGTCCCCCCCCACGTTCAACGGCGGCGCGAATACGGGCTTCATTCTCAAGGTACCGACCCAGCAGTTCCTGGGCAAGCTCATCCGGCCCGCGCCCCATGCTCATCGCGAGCTGCTCTAACGTCGCTTCCTGGCTTGGTGTAAGGCGCACTTCCATGAGCCAAAGGTAAGCCAGCGACACACCGCCGTCAACCTCGCACTAACCAGTCCCGAGGATAATAAATACAATGACCTTCGGCCTTTGCTGCGTTGACAGCACCAGCCGCGTCAAACAAAGAATCCTCTTTACAATCTCCCGACCCAGACAGATAATCGCCAAGTCTCAGAACGCCCGCAAGCCCCCCAGGTTCTCCCCACCCCTCAACAAAATGCGAGTGATCTCTGACGAATCCAAGGAGGTCCCATCCATGAATCGTTCCGTCCCCATTCTGTGTGCCGTTTCCCTTGCACTCGCTGCCGCCTCAGTCACTCCGTCCACCACCGCCGCGCAAGACGCCCCAACCATGCCAAAAGTCCTACAGATCACCCGCGAATTCGTAAAGCCCTACAAAGGCGGCGCGGCCCACAACAAGACCGAGAGCGCCTTCATTCAGGCCGCGACTAAAGCCAAGTTCCCTGCCCACTACGTCGCGCTGAATTCAATGTCAGGCAAGGCCCGCGCCCTCTTCATCACCTCCTACAGCTCATTCGCTGAATGGGGCAAAGACAACGACCTCGTAACTAATAACAAGACCCTCGCCGCCGACTTTGAACGCGCCAGCGTCGCCGATGGAGCTCTCCTCGACTCGGTTGACAGCGGCGTTTTCACCTACGATGAAGACCTCAGCTATAAGCCGCACGCAGACCTCTCCCACGCACGCTATATGGAAATTAGCGTCTTCCACGTTCGGCCCGGCCATGCAAAAGAGTGGTATGACCTCGCTAAGATGGTCAAAGAGGGCCATGACAAAGCGGGAGACAGCGCTCACTGGGGCATGTTCGAGATCGCCTATGGCGCAGACGACGGCACCTACCTGGCCTTTAGCGCCGACGCATCCTTGGCAGACATCGACACGGGCTACAGCGAAAACAAGAAGTGGCGCGATGCCATGGGCGACGAAGGTATGAAGAAACTAAGTGAGGTCTCGGCCAAGATTCTGGATAGGTCTGAAAGCGAGCTGTTCTCTATCAACCCGGCGCAGAGCTACGTCAGCGATGATTGGGTCAAATCCGACCCTAAATTCTGGAAGCCCAAGCCCATGGCTGCCTCCGCCCCCAAACCAGCAATGAAGGACAAAAAAGCTACACCGTAATACTTTGAGGGAATTACTGGTCGGCGGCCCTCGACTCAATCCAATACGACAAACAAGAAAAGACCCGGAGCGGAACCACCGCACCGGGGTCTTTTCTATCCGCGATCAGTAGTTCGGGACCTTCTACTTCACTCCGGCCCAGAGTATCTCTGCACTACCTTTCGTTAATAAGCCACTCAATTCATTTCCCATGTAAACTTCTCCTTCAACCGAGGTGAGCAAGTGACCTACAGCATTCTTTCGCTCGACGGCGGTGGAAGCCGCGCTCTGTTCGAAGTCCAGGCTCTCATTGAGATATACGGAAAAGACATTCATGGCAGGGAGTTACTAACCGACTTCGACCTGGTGGCCGCAAATTCCGGCGGAAGCGTGGTCCTCGGCTGCCTCCTCGAAGACCTGACCCTGGAGCAAATACTCGGCTTCCTCAAAAGCCAGGAAAAACTGCGCACCATCTTTTCTCCGACCACCCGCTGGTACCGCTTTTTTAATTGGAAGTTCTTACCACACGTTTTCCCAAAGTACAGCGCCGGCAAAAAGCTCCCCGCACTCGAGAAGCAATTGCCAAACACCGGCGGCAAATGCCTCAACGGCATAACGTCCAAGATCGTTAGCAAGCGATCAAAGAAGCCAGTCCACATACTCATGACCAGCTTCGACTACGATCGCAATCGCGCCGTGTTCTTCCGCTCCGGCGAGACCCAGCGTCCCGGATGGGGCACCGGCGCCCCGGCAGAGGTCACCCTCGCCCAGGCTATCCACGCCTCCGCCAACCCGCCCGTACTCTACTTCGATGGCCCCGCAGAAATTGCAGGCACCAGAGGCACCCCCACCCATCGCTACTGGGATGGCGGCCTCGCCGGTTGTAATAATCCCGTCCTCGCTGCCGTCACCGAAGCCATCGGTAAACAGGCCTCCATCGAAGACATCATAGTGCTAAGCCTGGGCAGCGCCGTCACCGCTCTCCCGGACCTGCCTCCAGGCCAACCACCTTCCCCGCTCTTCTCGAAGCCAAGGAGATCTGCGTGGCTCGGCGATATCACAAATGCAGCCGAAGCTATCCTTGACGACCCACCAGACATCGCCACCTTCCTCGCCCACGTCATGATCAGTACCGGCAATGAACTAAGGCCCCACCAGGAGAATAATGTTGAAAGTCGCGTAGTCAGAATGAACCCGCTCTTCAGCCCGGTTAAAAAGAGTGGAGAGTGGAGCCCGCCCGGTGACTTGACACTAGACCAGTTGGAACTATTAATCGGCTTGAACCTCGATGCCATCGCGAAACAGGAAGTGGACGCAGTTGTTCATTACGCCGAACTTTGGATTAAAGACAAAGCTCCCAACCAACCAATCCGAGCAAATGGCAAGTCACTCCACCCGGAGATCGGACAAAGCAACTTCACCCACGCACTCGCGGTATGGAAGAAGTTATCTTATCCATTCAACGGCGACAAAACTGACACGCGGCGCGCAGAGAGCTCCGATTCGTAAAGGAACATCACGCGAGCCAGCCACTTTCAAGCCAACTTTATAAGTTAGTTATGTGACCGCTACAGTTAGTACCAGATTCGTTAACTCTCGCCTGACTTGTCCCCCTGCCCCCGGCTCCGAATTCACCCGGTACAAATCAATTCCCCCACATCTCCGCCCAACCAGAATCTCAATCCCAACATCCTTATCCGAGGCCACTTCCCCGATGCACCAACGGGCATCAGCCACTCGCACGCGCATAAGTCGGCTAAGGAGCAAAATATGCAGAGCATCTCCAGACGAGGCTTTCTAAGTGGAATGGCTGCGGCATCGCTCGCCGCGGCCGCCAAAGCCAACCCAATTGAAGAACTCATCGAACCCCAACTGCCCAATCCTACCAACAATCCCATTAACCACATCATCCTCGTCATGATGGAGAACCGCTCCTTCGACCACATTCTCGGATGGCTCCCTGGAGCCAACGGTCGCCAGGCAGGACTTACTTATAGAGACAAGGCGGGCAAAAGTCACTCCACCTATCACCTCACTAACTACCAGAACTGTGCTCTCGAAGATCCCGACCACTCTTATCCCGGTGGCCGCGCGCAATACGACGGCGGATTATGCGATGGATGGCTCCGCGCCGGCACGAACGACTTATTTCCCATCGGCTACTATGGGCCCCAAGACCTAGGCTTCCTGAGTCAAGCCGCGCCACGCTGGACCGTATGCGATAACTACTTCGCCGGCATTATGGCGCCGACTTACCCTAATCGCTTTTATCAGCACGCAGCGCAGACAGACCGCCTGGACGACAGCACCACCCTCTCAACCCTTCCTACTATCTGGGACCGCCTCGCCTCTGCCGGAGTCACTGGCCGCTACTACTACAACGACGTCCCTTTTACCGCGCTCTGGGGAGGCACTTATCTCAACATCAGCCGGCCCTACACTCAATTCCTCGCCGAATGCGCCACCGGACTACTCCCTCAGTTCTCCTACGTGGACCCGCGCTTTGAAGATGAATCCACCGGCACCTCCAACGATGACCATCCGCATGCAGACATCCGCAACGGGGAAGCGTTCCTCAATCAGGTCTACACCGCAGTCACGAACAGCCCAGCTTGGCCAAACACTGTCCTCATCATCAACTTCGACGAATGGGGCGGCTTCTTCGATCATGTGCCCCCGCCGCGCAAGCCCATTCCAGCCAGCGATCTGGCGCTCGGCTCCGATGGCCGCCTCGGCTTCCGCGTACCCGCTCTCGTGATCTCGCCCTTCGCCCGGCGCGGCTATCTTTCCGGCACTCAATTCGATCATACGTCGGTGCTCAAGATGATCGAATGGCGGTGGAACCTCAATCCCCTTACCGTTCGCGATCAGACGGCAAACAACCTCGCCACCGTTCTCAACTTCCAGTCACCCAACCTCGTGGCGCCGCAATTCAAGGTCCCCATCGGCCCCTTCCTCGGCGCTTGCACCTCGCCCGCGACCGGCGGCGTCCCGCCCATCGACTCTGAAGAGACTGAATGGAAAGCGATCCGCGCGATTGCCAAACAGTACGGGTTCCCCCTCCCTTGAACATCGGAAGTGCACCTGCGCCCCAACAAAAGAAAACCCGGAGCGGGGGAGCTCCGGGCCTTCTTTCCCAAAACGAGTGATTCAGGCGATCAGGCCGATTACTGTTCCTTCAACATCGCCAGCAGGACGACCTGTTCCTGCATGGGACTCTCGTTCGAAGCGCGATACTCCGCCTCCTGCTTGGTCTCCGGCACCTTCACACCGGTAGTTCCGCCGCCCCAGATCTCGGCCAGGAAATACTTCGAGCCATAGCGGTGAAAGATGAGCCGCGAATGGGACGCCTTGTTGCTTTGCTCTGCCATACCGAGGGCCAGCCTGGTGTGTCCATTGTGGGTGTCGCGCACCGAGACCGGTCCGAAGCCATTGGTCTCCAAAACGTAAGTTCCGGCAGGCATAGACGAACGAGCTACCTGGAAATTGAATGGGATCGTAGCCTGTGACTCGCTCTGGGCGATGACTGCGGGGGCGCTTACGGCCATGGCTGCCACAGCCAGGGCGAAAGTAGCAATAAGGTTGCGTTTCATAAATCCTCCTGTGGGCCCCTGATATCGGACCCTGACTGATTTGGTTTGCCGGAAGCCATCTGCGCTTTCGGTTACTGGTGAATGCTCTGAGTATTTGCAAGCCCCGTGCCAAACCTCCCCCGTCTCTTTCAACCTCGCAGCTAGCAGTCACATCTGTGTGAATGCAACAACATACAGCGGCACCTTTCTATCCCTTACCTCGGTGCGCCGCCGCCGAAGTATCCAATCGGATACCTGCCAGAACCGATTGGCTCCGCCGTACAAGCTGCTACCCTCCACCAAGTCCAAACTTCCCCCGCCTGGGATAAATAGCGTCATGAATCCACCCATCAGCTAAACTGTGACGCGCACCTAAATGAAGCGCAACAAACTAATCACAGCTAATCAAATCGCGTTACTAATTAAAGGTGAAAGCATGACACCCCGGCTCCAGGCCATCTCGGGCCCCTTTGAAGGGACCGTAGTTCCCTTCGCCACCGGCTTCTCCCTCGGCCGCAGCGAATCGAACGACCTGCGCCTGCCCGACCAGGCCGTCTCGCCCGAGCACTGCACCATTCATGAACACGACGGCGCCTACACCCTCACTGACCTCGACAGCAATAACGGCACCTTCGTCAACGGCGTCCCCGTGGCCCACAAAGTCCTACGCCACGGCGACCTCGTCCGCATCGGCCACTCCAGCTTCGCGTTCCTGCTCCACGACCTGCTTCACGAAGTAAACCCACCCCACCCCCCATTTCTTCCCAACGAACCAACCCCCAGCCTCCAATCCATCCCCCTCAGATTCGCGCCTCCCGATCAGCAGCTCGCAGTCCCCCTTGGCATCGACGTAGGAGGCATGGCCAGGGACCTCGTCGCTCTCTTCCGCATCGGCAACGTCATCAACTCGATCCGCGACATCGACCTCCTTCAGCGCGAACTTCTCCGCCTTATCTTCGAAGTCATCCCGGCAGACTCCGGCGCAATCGTCCTCCTGCCTAAATTGGAGGACGAGTCCTCCGTCTCGACCTGGAGCCGAAACCACGGCGAAAACCTCATCGCCATACTGGAAGACTCAACCCCGCAGTACGCTTTTAATGACCAGCACACCAAATCCGCTCCCAATCAACCCAACTCCCCGCCGACCATAAAAATCCGCCGCGAACTAATCCAGCGCGCCATCTGGGAACAATCCGCAATCGTCACCAAGTCCCCAGACGACTCCCCAACAGGCTCAAAGTCCGACCCGAACGTCCTTTGTCTGCCGCTCATAGGCTTTGAACGAGCCATCGGCGTCATCTATCTAACTTGCGATCTGCGACAGCCGCCTTTCAGCGACGATCACGTCACCTTCCTGACTCCTGTCTCGCGCATCGCCGCTGTCACCCTCGAAGGCATGCTCTCTCTCGCCGCCCTGCGCACAGAAAACTTCCGTCTCAGAAACGAACTCAGCCCCGCCCGCACCCTCGTTGGCGAGAGCCGCCAGATGACTCAGGTGGAAGAATTCATCGCCCGCGTCGGACCAAGCGACGTCAGCGTCCTCATCCGCGGTGAGAGCGGCACCGGCAAGGAACTTGTCGCCCGGGCGATTCACGGGGCCGGCCCCCGAGCCGGCAAGCCCTTCATCGCCATCAACTGCGCCGCCATCCCCGAGACCCTGATTGAAAGCGAGCTTTTCGGCCACGAAAAAGGCGCGTTCACCGGCGCAATAGGTACGCGCAAGGGCAAACTTGAGGCCGCCGAAGACGGCACCGTCTTCCTCGACGAAATTGGTGAAATGCCGACCCCGCTCCAGGCCAAGCTGCTTCGCGTCCTGCAAGAGCGCGAGTTCGAACGCCTCGGGGGCACGCGCCCAATCCCGTTAAAGGCCCGCGTCCTCGCCGCCACCAACAAGAACCTGGAGCAGGCCATCAAGGACGGCACCTTCCGCGGCGATCTCTACTACCGGCTCAACGTTGTCTCCATCGCCGTGCCGCCGCTTCGCGAACACCGCGACGACATCCCGCTGCTCGCCCTCTACTTCGCCTCAAAGTATGCTGCCCGAAACGATCGCCCCTTCAAAGGCATCTCTCGCGAAGCCCGCGCCCTGCTCATGAATTACCCCTGGCCCGGCAATGTTCGCGAACTAGAAAACTCCATCGAACACGCCATCGTGCTCGGCGTCACCGACGAAATCATTCCCGAAGACTTACCCGCCGCCATCCTCGACGAGCTTTCCGCCGAGCACACCGGTGCCCGCTACCACACGACCCTCAACCAAACTAAAAAGGACTTAGTGCTAAGCGCCCTCAACGAATCAAATAGGAGCTACCCCGAGGCCGCGAAACTACTAGGTATCCACCCCAAATATCTCCACCGCCTCGCGCGCACCCTAAACCTGAAACCCGACCCACCATCCGACAACTAATCCATCCAACTATTGCTAATAATTACGCTGACTAACCCAAGAGGGTTAGAGCACTTTCCCAAATCTGGCCAGCCCGATATGGGCCGCCACCATCTGCGTCAATTTGAGAATTGTCGAACCAGATCCAATACACGGTATGGACGCCGAGCGCACTGGTTTCTTGGCGAGTCAGACCAGTATCCCAGTTCTTACTAATGACCTTTACCTCAAAGGGCCATTCCGAGACAGTTCCCGTTGCTCCCTTAGCCCAGAAGAAGTCGTCTGAGACGCGAACGCGATCATTGGCTAAGAATGCGCTCATCCTGCCATCCTCTCACGCCCCGCTATTTCAATTGTAGACTTGACTAACCCATGAGCCGGGTGCCCCATCCTTCGTGCACTTTGCGAAGGGTGGGCCTAAGGCGAAGCATCCGCACTTAATCCAGATCCACAAAGTATTCATTAACTCGAACAAATCCGGATGCCCGTGAACGGCCCACTATCGGAAGGAACCACCGCGCATAAGATGAACCGGAGGGAGCAGGGGCATTCAGGCCCCTGACAAAGTTTCGGCAAGAAAAGGGCTTTAGCCCCGGCCGGAATGCGAAGCATCAGCAATATCAGCCCGCCATAAGCGTCTCCATTAGAATACCCGCCGCCAACTCACAATCCTCCCTGCTAACATCACGATGAGTTACAAGCCGAATAGACCGCGGTCCGACACTCGCACAAAGTACTTCGCGCTCCTTAAGTCGAGCTACTAACTTACCGGCATTCACCGATGACTCCGGATCCAACCTGAAGATCACGATGTTAGTCTCCACCTCTGCGGGATCTAGATAAATTCCAGGTATCTTCGCCAGCCGTTCCGCAAGCAACTTCGCGTTACCATGATCTTCGCTGAGCCGCGCCGGCATCTCCTCAAGCGCGATCAAACCTGCCGCCGCAAGCACGCCAGCCTGCCGCATCCCGCCACCCAAGGCCTTGCGGTAAACCCGTGCGCGATCAATCAGTTCCCTGCTCCCCACCAACATCGAGCCAATCGGAGCGCAAAGCCCCTTCGACAGACAAAACATCACGGTATCGAACCCGCGCGTCAACTCCGCCACCGAAACCCTCAGGGCCAAAGCAGCATTGAAAATGCGCGCTCCGTCTAGATGAGTTGGCAGCCCAGCGGCCTTCGCACCGGCCCAAATCTCCTCCAGCACCGCCAGCGGAGTCACGCTACCACCCGCCATGTTGTGCGTGTTCTCTAAAGAAATCAGCGCAGTCTGCGCGCGGTAGTAAAGCTTCGATGAGATTGCAGGCTCGATGTGCGCCCACGTCAAAATCCCGCGCTCCCCGTAGACGGCCCGCAACTGGCATCCTGAAAACGCTGCCGCCATTGCCATCTCCCATTCGTGAATGTGCGCGCGAGACTCGCAGATCACCTCCTGACCATGCTGCGTATGCAGCCGGATCGCGATCTGGTTCCCCATCGTCCCCGTCGGCACAAAAATCGCCGCCTCCCGGCCGAAGATTTCCGCCGCCCGCTCCTGCAGCCGGTTGACCGTCGGGTCTTCGCCATAAACGTCGTCCCCGACCTCGGCCGAGGCCATCACCGCCCTCATCGCAGGAGTCGGCTTCGTCACCGTGTCGCTGCGCAGATCTATAGGTCGTTCCCCCAAAAAAACTCCTTCTTTCTTCAGGCCGTCTGGCAAGTTATTGTTGCTACTTGAAATCTACATCTTTCGCTGGATAGTACCGCGCCATCAAGAGTCACCGCGACCCGAGGCTATCCACTTCAGAGCCCGCCATCAGAAAAGCGCCAGTCCCAAAAACATAACTAGACCCCGGCCCATATTTTCCCGGCGCGCCACCGATAGGCTGAATGCTCCCCAGCCTTCCGTCTTCATAGATGTGGCCGACAAGCCCCTTCCAACCCTTGCGTACAACTGGCAAGTAAGTCGGGCGATCGAGCACACCGTGATTGATGCCCCAGGCGATCGCGTAGACATAAAATGCCGACCCTGACACCTCCGGCAGCGGGTAACTCTCCGCATCCAGCAGACCGGGCCTCCACAAACCATCCGCACCCTGTACCGAAGCAAGCTCCGCTGCCATCTCGCGAAACTGCGCCGTATACAGAGCGCGATGAGGATAATTCGCGGGCAGGGTCCCCAAAACGCTGGCCAGTCCGGCTATCACCCATCCATTTCCCCGTGACCAATACACTTTGCGCCCGTTCGCCTCATGCGATTGCAGGTAGGTGGCGTCCCGCGAATAAAGATGGTCGGCTCCGTCGTAAAGAAGGCTTGAGGTCTCCCACCAATGCCGGTCCATGAACGCGAGATGCGCCGGCTCCTCCGTAATCTGCGACATCTCCGCCCACGATACCGGCGCCATGAAGAGCGCGTCGCACCACCACCAGAGCGGCTTTTGCGGGTCATCCGGCGCGGCCATGACCTTATCAAACGCAGCCCGTGACGGAGCAAGCATATCCGGGTCCCGAAACTTCTCATAGAAGTAGAGATAAGACTGCGCGACAGCTTCATCATCCGCGTGCGCGATACGCGGGCCTAACTGCCACTGAAATTTCCGTGCGGCGCCGAGCACCGCGCCCTCATACCGGTGATCGTGCAAAGTCCCCGATGCGGCGATCAAACCTCGGTAGAGGGTCGCGTAAGTCCACTCCTGGTTGAAGTGCTCTCTTGCCCTGGCGAGTTGCCAATCCGCAACCTTCCGCATCGCCTGCCTCACCGCCTTGTGCTTCATCGAGGCATCCAAGCTGCCCGCTAACGGCCCCGGATCTGCTGGCTCATCCCCCGCCCAGTTATTGCTCCAAGACGCAGGTAATGGCGAAGAAGTCTGCCCCAATCCAGCAACACACGAGAACACCATCGCCGTCAGCAGGACTGCGCACCATTCCGATATCCGGTTCCCTCGAATCAACGTCTCATCCTCTCGTCAATCGTCAGTCCCGCACTTTCACCCATCGCAATTTGAGTGGATGCTCTAGACGCATTCTGTACTCGCGAAGATACGCTGCCCACGCATCCGTGTCAGGCATGTCACTCTTCGACCATCCGGCACCGGCAAAGTAAATCACAGGTACGCCGGATTGCGCCGTGACCAGCAGCAGCCGATTCCCGGCAGCATCCACTTGCGACGACGTGGTCCCGGGAGGAAGCAAAATCGCTGTTCCGTCCATGCCAGCCGCAGGGTTGGTCAGCGGTTCCCAAACCGCGAGCACTCCCTCTCCAACGGGAATGGACGCCGATCCGGAATGCAGGCCCAGGCCCAGCGCCACCTGCGCCGACCGGGCCCCAGCAAAGTGAAAGCTGGACTCAATCCTGTTCATATGTGAACCAGCATCGAGGGTTATCAGTTTTTCTTCCGTGATCGTCTGCTCACCCGCTCGCCACGCAGCGTATTGCAGCCGGAACCGCAGCCGCAGCGGCCCCGGTTCAAGCACCTCGACCGAAGTGTAATTGCGCGAAACGTAGAGCTTTCCATCAGCCCATACCCCGGTCCCGCCGCACCCCCGAGTAGATCCCACGTCATAAGAATCCAGCCCGTCGCCATTGTCCCGATGGTAAGAGAGCGCCGGGTTCTTCGTCCGCTGGCCCTCGGCGTCGCGCGCGTACCAGTCGTTGACTATCAGCCGCGCAGTGCGCTTGGACCACACATCGATCCCGGAGCTGACCTCGCCCCCGGCTTCGAGCGCCGCCCCATACACCCGGTACGCGACCTTGTCGTTCTCCCATGCGAAGTCGTCCTTTCGCTCCGGCACCGCGCGTCCATAGACGAGTGGCGCTGCCGCTGCGCTCTCCCCAGCGTGAAACCTCAATTGCACGCTGCGCTCCGCACCCAGGCTGACCAGCACAAGCAACCGGTCCGCCGGATGTCCTTCCACCGTCGCCTCAACCTGCGTCGGAAGCTCTTTCTGCGTGCTCACATCTACCACTCGAACCCGCCGCGGATCGCCGATACCCGTGTTCGCCGCTACCTCCGCCAGTGGAATCGTCACCAGCTCTTCAGGCCGCGAAACGCCAACCGGATTCATGACGACGAGCTGCACTGTTGACGCGCCGCCCCTATGGCGAGCGGAAGCACCAGCTTCCACCCCGCCGATTACCGCAGGCAAAAAGAGCAATAATGAGTGGCGCACCCGCAGGTACAGAGTCGCCCTATCCAGCCTGGCCATCGTCGTGGGTCACTCCTGTCCCGAATCAATGTACGCCACCAGCACACTTGCAGGCCACGAGTCGCCCAACTAGTTGCGAACACGCCAAACAATGTCCGCCCCTGAATATAATGGGAACCTGACCGCGCGCACCCAAAGTATCCCTCGCCCGCAATCGCCAGATCCGATGACGAACATACGACCCGCCCAGCGCGCCGACATACCGCTCATCCTTGAGTTGATCCGCGAGCTGGCCCTCTACGAGCGCGAACCAGCCGCAGTAGTTGCAACCGAGGCCGATCTCATGCGCGATGGCTTCGGGCCCACGCCACGCTTCGAATGCCTGATCGCTGAGTACGATGGGCACCCGGCGGGCTTTGCTCTCTACTTTCTGAACTACTCCACCTGGCGCGGGCGCGCCGGCATTCACCTGGAGGACCTGTTCGTCAGGCCCGCATTTCGAGGGCACGGAATCGGACTGGCCTTGCTTTCGCGTCTAGCCGCAATCACGGTCGAGCGCCAGTTCGGCAGGCTGCAATGGGAGGTCCTCGACTGGAACCATCCCGCCATCGACTTCTACCGTCGCCTGGGAGCCGAGTTTCTTGATGAATGGCGCATCATGCGCGTCACCGATGCGGCATTGGCTGAGTTGGCACAGAGCGGCCGGGCGCCCCATTGATCGCGCACCTTTTGATGAGGGAGTGGGGGTCTACGCGAGGCATCGGCCCTTCTTGCGAGCCTCACCAAATGCGGCGCCCATTTCATCGGGCACTTGTCATGAGTGGAGCTCACGCGAAACATCGCAAAGGCTTATGCTAGCGTTAGATCAATCGGGATAGCTGCCTTTACTCAGCGGTAGCCTGATATCGGAGTCGGTCATGACAAAGAACCAACTGAAGTTGATCAGCATCGCCAGCTCCATCCTGTGGGCGTCGGCAGTGATCGCATCCGCGATTTTGAAAGCACCCACATTTCTCACCATCATCCTGCTGCCAATGTTGGCTTTTACGTCCCTGACCAGCATCCAGGCGATCGGCCGCCGAGCTGGCGGCGGTTCAGGAATTTGCCGGTAAACCCGGCTACTTTATCGTCGGGGCATTCCGTAAATCGTGGCATTTTTGAAACCATCGCTGCCTCGGCAGCTCTGATAGTCCAGTGAGAGAACGCATTCGCGTCATCGGCGGCGGCCTGGCCGGTCCCGAGGCGGCGCTCACAGCCGCCCGGCTTGGCATCCATGTTGACCTATACGAAATGCGCCCGGTGCGCACGAC
>DASWUZ010000091.1:0-7593 GCA_036401395.1 Acidisarcina sp. | reverse complement strand
CCGAGCGCCGACATTGCCGCTTCGCTGGGGTGAAGGGAGTACCTGAACAGGACCTCAACATTAGTCATGCGGAGATGATAGCAGGGCCTCGTGGCCACGAACGCAGGCCACCCGTTGCGCCGGCACCGTCAGGAACTCTACATGCTTTGGATGTAGGTGCGAATTTCGGTGCTGTTCCAGTCCTGAGCCCCGATGAACTTACGGCGAACAACCCCATTTTTGTCGATCAAATAACTCTCCGGAAATGCATGGGTGCCGTACAAATTACTGCTGGCTTGCTGGCCGTCGCGTATGGCCACCAGGTCAACATGATTGTCGACGAGGAACTGGCGGTAGGCGGCTGCGTCTTCGTCGGTGCTGACCGCCAGGATGATGAGTTGCGGCATCTGATGATGTAGCTCGATCAAGGACGGCAATTCGTCAATGCAGGGCTGGCACCAGCTCGCCCAGAAGTTCAGCAGGACAGTTTTCCCCCGGTAGGCACTCAGTTGCACCGCCTGCGCTCCGTCGTGCACGATGAAATCCGGCGCTGGCCTGCCAATCTGCCCGGGGTGTGTGCCGCGGTCGCATCCTGACGGAGCCACCGCCATCAGCAGGCTTACTGTGAAGGCGATGCGGCTTGCAATTCGAAGCGTCTTAATGGCTCGGGAGCTTATCTGGTCTCGTCCGATGAATGGCCGCGTCTGGCTATGGGAGTGCTGTGACACGTTTCTATAATACGTAGCAGGGGTCCGAATGGTGCTTAGCCCCGCCCGGAGCAAAGTGAACCAGCACACTGAATCTTCGGCTGAAGCCCCACTGCTGCTGAGCGTGATTATTCCCGCGCGCAACGAAGAGGAGTGCATCGGCGCTTGCCTGAAGTCGCTGGTGGCCCAGTCCAGGGCGGGATTTGAGCTGGCTGTTGACTGGGAAATACTTGTAGTAAATGACGAGTCAACGGACACCACAGAGGCCATCGCCAAAGCTATTCCGGGCGTGACAGTGCTGGCTGCGAATACCCTGAGGCGCGGCTGGACGGGTAAGGCAAACGCAGCCTGGACAGGCGCACAGGCTGCGGTCGGCCAATGGCTCCTCTTCACCGACGCCGATACGGTTCACGAGCCCGGCAACCTCGAGCGCGCTCTGCGAGAGGCGCGAAAAGCGGACGCGGCCATGCTATCGTATTCGCCGCGGCAGATTGTAACGGGCTTCTGGCAGCGCGCCTTGATGCCGCTGGTGTTCAGCGAACTGGTGCTGGCTTATCCGCCCGCCAAAGTCACCGATCCCGGGAGCAGGTTGGCTGCGGCCAACGGCCAGTTTGTACTGGTTGAGCGGAGGGCGTACTTCAATGTGGGCGGACATGAGGCGGTCGCAGATTCGCTCCTTGAAGATGTTGCACTCGCCCGGCTCATAAAGCGGCGAAAGCTCGGCCTCCGGTTCCGCTACGCTCCTGAGGCCCTCAGCACGCATATGTATCGCAACTTCGGCGCCATGGCAGAGGGGTGGACGAAGAACCTCGCGCTGCTGTTCGGCAACGCACTTTTTCTCGCAGCCTGGCGAATGCTGGACGTAGTTCTGATCATCGTGTTGCCCATCTTGGTGTTGTACTTCTATCAGCCCATAGCCCGCGTCGCATTCGCCATTCTATGGCTGCGAACACTCTGGCGAGTGTACAGCCGCGCGGCCAAGTCGAATTTTACCGCCGTTGATTGTGCTCTTTCGGTTGTAGCGATTCCGCTGTTTTGCGCGTTGCTGGTCAGAAGCTGGTTTCATCACACTATCAAACGTCGCGTAGGCTGGAAGGGACGCACATATCCAGGTAATGCCTGAATCCGACGCACCGGCTCGGGCATCGACACTGAACAGCAAAGTATGATGGGCATAGATGATTTTATTAACGCGCCGCGCTGAGTTCTCCGCCTCACATTATTACTGGGTCGACGCCTGGACGCCGGAGGAAAACGCGCGGCTTTTTGGCAAGTGTTCAAACCGTAATGGACACGGGCATAACTACACCCTTGAGGTAACGGTCGAGGGCGAGATAGATACTACTTCAGGGTTTGTAGTAGATCTCAAGGTATTGAAAGCAGTTATCGAGCGCGAAGTTTTAAGAGACTTTGACCATCGTCACTTGAACATTGAAGTGCCGGAGTTTAAGGCCCTTTTACCTACTACTGAAAATGTCGCGATCGCTATTTGGAACAGGCTCGCTCCTCACATTCTAGGTGCCCGGCTACAGCGCGTCAGGGTATATGAGATGCCGGATCTTTTTGCAGACTACTATGGTGAGCCATGAGGGCCTACTTCTCGCGACGCTATAGGCTGAGCGCTTCCCATCGTCTTTATAGCGATGCCTTCAGCGATGAGCGCAATGTTGAAGTTTATGGGAAATGCAGCAACCCTCACGGACATGGTCATAACTATACAGTTGAAGTGACTGTCGCAGGGCAGGTCGACCCGGTCACAGGAATGGTTTGCAACATGGTTGAGCTCGATGAATGCGTGCAGCGGGAGATAATCGATCTCTTCGGGCATACTAATCTTAATCTGTACCCCGGCTTCCACGGATTAGTTCCTACTACCGAAGCGTTCTGTGTGATGGTCTACGAAATGTTAAGTAAGGTATTCGACAAGGCTGAGCTAGTGAGAGTACGCATCGAGGAGACAAATAATAACTCATTCGAATATCCAGCCGGTAAGCCGATGGCCGTGCGCAGGGTGACGGACTTCCGGGCGGTTTGAAAGAGGAATTGCATGACGCAGTCACCGGCACTTGATAACAGTGAGTTTATAGATAACTTGATGAGTCACTCCACAGAGGAACTGTACCGCGAGTTAGTGACCCGGTTTGACCCTGACCCCGTACGGGATGGACTGCTGCAGACTCCTGCGAGAGCGGCCAAGGCCATGTCGTTTCTAACTAAAGGCTATAAAGAAGACCCCGCGTCTATACTTGGAGGCGCGCTCTTTGAAGTTGATTACGACGAAATGGTGATTGTGAAAGATATAGAGATGTTCTCGCTTTGTGAGCATCACATGTTGCCATTCTTCGGCAAAGTACACGTAGCCTATATTCCCAACGGCAAGGTCATCGGCCTTAGCAAGATCCCGCGCCTCGTGGACGTATTTGCGCGCCGCCTGCAGGTGCAGGAACGTCTCACCCGACAGATAGCCGACTCCATTATGGAGGCGATCTCGCCTCGCGGGGTGGGCGTCGTGATCGAGGCACGGCACCTCTGCATGATGATGCGCGGAGTCGAGAAGCAGAACTCATCGACAGTAACATCGGCCATGATCGGGGTCTTCCACGAGCAGAACACCCGCAACGAATTCCTGTCTCTCGTCAGGGACCGCGGTCAGGGCGGATTTTAATCGTCCGCTGCACCAGCATCTTCGAGCCCCGGCTATCCAGCCGCGACCTCTCCTGCTTTCCCGAACTTATTGGGCAGCACACGGCGATGCTACACCCTATAGTTGAAGAGTGAATGGACTGCTGGTTGTCGATAAGTCTGGCGGCATGACGTCTCACGATGTGGTCAATCGCGTACGCCGAATTAGCGGCGAGCCATCGGTCGGGCATCTCGGCACGCTCGATCCCATGGCCACCGGCGTCCTGCCATTGCTGCTCGGCAAGTACACGCGGCTCCTGCAGTTTTTTGGCAAGATGTCTAAGTCCTATACGGGAACGATCCGATTCGGATTTTCGACCGATACTTATGACGCCGAGGGTATACCATCATCCGCGCCTTCATCACCCAGCCTTACGCTCGAACAGATTCGCCTGGCATCGGTTGAATTTCACGGCGAGGTCGATCAGACCCCACCCGCATTTTCTGCTAAGAAGATTGACGGGAAGCCCGCATACAAGATGGCGAGGGAGGGGAAGTCCGCAGTGATGAGGCCCGTCCGCATCACGATCGAGCAATTCGAAATCCTCAGCCTTCAGGGCGACGTCGCCGAGTTTGCAATTACCGTTTCTGCGGGCGGATATGTGCGGTCGGTAGCGCACGATATAGGTCAGATTCTTGGCTGTGGCGCTCACCTCGCGAGCCTCCGCAGGACTATGGCGGGACCATTTACGCTCGCCGAGGCCCTGACTTTAGACTCCATCGAGCAATTGGCAAAATCGGGTAATCTCCAGGATCATATGCCGCACCCCAGGGACTTACTCCCTGCCTTACCTGGCGTAACTGCGGATGAAATTACCATCGGCAGGATACGAAATGGCGGAGCAGTAAATCTACCTGACTTCTCCGCGGCATCCTTGGTAAAAATCTTCGCGAGTCAGCACGAATTGACAGCCATTGGTAAGCGTGTTGCCGGAACCCTATTTCAGCCTGTCGTGGTCTTGAGTTAGCCGCATGGTCATCTACGCGAAACTAAAGGTCCCGAGCAAGATATGTCATCGAGGCTAACTCGGGCTAACTCGGCCTTTTCAGCAATGGCGTTATCAATGGAAGAAGATTTAACGCAACCTGATGGTTGCCCTGCGCAGTGGCGTGTATCCCGTCTTCCTGCATCGACCCGGGTACCTCATACACGCGAAGGAGCAGGAAAGGAAGCAGCGGCGCTCGGTACTTGTGAGCAAGCAGGGTATAAGTCGCATTGAACTGCGAAATGTAGTCGGCGCCATAATTGGGAGGCAGCGTGATCCCACCCAGGACGACCTTGACATGCGCCCTCGTCAAAGCCGAGACGATCTGGTCGAGGTTAGACCGCGTGTCCGCAATAGGCAGCCCGCGCAGTCCATCATTCCCGCCAAACGCGACAATAACCACAGTTGGCCTGAGCGAAAGAACGTCTTTCAGCCGCTCGACGCCGTCTTTAGTAGTGTTGCCGCTCACGCCCGCGTTAACGACACGGTAACGGTAGCCGCGAGCATCGAGTTCGCGCTGCAAAAAGTCGGGATAGCTCTGGCCGGGGTCCGCGCCAAACCCCGCCGTAAGGCTGTCTCCGAAAGCCACGATGATGGGCCGAGTATCTGTAGGGCTTGCGTTCGATTTAGCCGTCGTCGCTTTTGGCTTGCCCGTAATAGCTGGCTCGTTTTGATTCGCAGCAGCAGGCAATGGCGGGGGCTGGCTCGACCGGCAACCGGCAAGCGCTAGGATAAGAAGAAGGAAGCAACGGCGATTCACTAGCCCACTGTAACAAACAACCGCCGTGCGATCGCGGTAGCCAGAGTCAGGATAAAAGATGATTGAAGTGCAGCGGCTAAAGAAGTCGATACGCAACGGCGCGCGGACCGTCGACATTTTGAAGGGGATAGACCTCCACATTCCGGCGGGGCAATTCGTCGCCATCATGGGTGCCTCGGGCAGCGGCAAGAGTACGCTGCTCGGCCTGCTCGCGGGCCTCGACGCCCCCACCGAGGGCGAAGTGCTCATCGACGGCACCTCCATCGGCCACATGCCCGAAGACGCGCTGGCCCAGGTCCGTGGGCGCAAGATCGGCTTCGTCTTCCAGTCGTACCAGCTAATTCCGACCCTGACTGCTTTTGAGAATGTACTGTTGCCGCACGAATTAAACGGTACCGGCGACGGCAAGGCCCGGGCAAAAATGCTGCTTGAAAGCGTCGGCCTCGGCGACCGCATGCACCACTACCCTGTCCAGCTTTCTGGGGGCGAGCAGCAGCGGGTCGCGCTGGCCCGCGCCTTCGTCGTCGAGCCTCCAATCGTCCTCGCCGACGAGCCGACCGGCAATCTCGACTCAACAAATGGGCAGCACGTACTCGACCTGCTCGTCGACCGCAATCGTGGCGCGCAGAACACGCTGGTCCTCGTGACCCACGACCAGCAAATTGCCGACCGTGCCGATCGCACCATCCTGCTTCGAGATGGGCTGGTCGTCAGCGATCTGATGAAGGCCACGGCCTAATGGCGACCGCAACAGAAATTACCATCCCAGCCGCGCCGCCCTCGTCGGCAACATCGGGCCGCTCCTCGCTGTCGTGGAACTCCGCCGCGAAGATCGCCGTGCGCGAGCTGCGCAACTCGCGCGCTAAGTTTGCCTTTGTAATCTTGTCGGTGGCCATTGGAGTAGCAGCCCTCATTGGTGTGCGAGGCTTCAGCGAATCCTTTCAAAAGACCTTGCTCACCGAAGCCCGTACCATCATGTCTGCCGACCTTTCAGCACGCATGTTTCGCCAGCCTTCCGATGACGAAGAGAAGCAGCTCAGCGCAATGGCTGCGGGTGGCGTTGAGCGCACGACAGTCACCGAAATGGTGTCGATGGCATCGACGCCCGGCGATCCAGTGCCGTTATTGATTGCGCTGAAGGCGATCGATCCAGCGGCCTACCCCTTATACGGGCACGTCGATTTGAGGTTGGCGTCCGGTGCTGCGTCGACTGATTTGAAATCCGCGCTGACCGATTCCTCTGTCGTAGTTGGCGACGATCTGCTCATTCGCCTGAAGCGGCAAATCGGCGACATGCTCAAGATCGGCAATCAAAATTACGTGATCGCAGCCGTCGTGGTCCGCGAGCCCGATCGCATGAGCTCGCAGATGGGACTTGGGCCGCGTGTACTGATTTCGCGCGCAGGCCTCGATCGATCAGGCCTGTTGCAGCGCGGCTCGCGTTCCGGCGAGCGCATGCTTTTCAAGCTCAACTCCCAGAAGGAAGACATCGCCAAAGCGCGGGCGCGACTGGAAAAAATATTGCCCGACGCGCAGGTGACGGACTTCCGCGAAACCAGCCCCGCGTTGACGGAAGGACTCAATCGCGCGACCGGACTCCTGAGCCTGATCTGCCTCGTCGCGATGGTGCTCGGCGCAATTGGCGTGGCGATGGCCATGCGCGCGCACCTGCAACAGCGCATCGAGATACTCGCGATTATGAAGTCGATCGGAGCGCGATCCTCTGACATTCTTCGCATTTATCTCTTTCAGACGCTTTTGCTAGGCCTGCTTGGCGGGCTGCTCGGCGTGGTGCTCGGTCTTGGAGTCGAGTGGGTCTTCCCGCTGGTGCTGGGCAAACTGTTGCCGATGCGACCGACGCTCCATCTGCCGATTCGATCAGCGATGGCGGGGCTGGGGACTGGCGTCCTCACCACGCTGCTGTTTTGTTTGCCTCCATTGTTGGATATTCGCAAGGTGCGCCCCAGCCTGGTGCTGCGGCGACAAGTCGAGGAGCCGAGTTCCGCAGACGGGACCTGGAGCGACCGCTTCAAGCTGAAGGTCCGCGAGAACAAAGTGCAGTGGCTGGCGATGTTCGCCATCTTAGCCGGACTCGCTGGCATCGCGACTGGTCTGGCCGATTCGTGGATGGTAGGCAGATATTTTGCAGCCGGCCTTTGTGCTTTGCTGCTGGTTACCTTAGGAGTCTCGGCGCTGCTGCTTCGTGTACTGCGCGCATTTCTGGCACGCACCCGCCTAAGTTTGCCTCCTTCCACTCGCCATGCGCTTGCAAATCTCTATCGTCCAGGAAATCAATCCTCAGCAGTGCTCGCAGCACTCGGTCTGGGCGTGATGCTGATCCTCGCGGTGTTCCTGGTACAGCGGGGCGTCGTACGCGCGATGCAGGCCGACGCCGACCCTTCAACTCCCAATGTGTTTCTGGTGGATATGACTACCAAGGAGCTGCCGGGCATCAAGGCGCTGATCGCGCGCCAGCCCG
>DASWUZ010000090.1:0-7442 GCA_036401395.1 Acidisarcina sp. | reverse complement strand
GGCGCGAAGTTCTTGAAGTTCTGGTTATACAGGTGATTGGCCTGCCGCAAAGTAGCGCCGGATAACTCCTGCCCTGGAGGCCCAAGAACAAACTGAAGACTCGGAAAACCGAGATTATAGAGCGGCCCAAAGTACTGGTAGCGGAGCCCGGTGTTGAAGGTGAAGTTAGGCTTTACTCTCCAGTCATGCTGCACGAATGCTTCGACGTCATTGGCGCGGAAATGCCGGAAGTCCAGCGACGGCCCACCCGTATTCGGATCCGCGTTGATCTGCTCATAGATAGGCGCATCGTTGAAAAGATTCCACAAATTGTGGTCGACATACAGTGGCCGGTTCGCCCCAGTGTAGTTCGAGTTGTCCTGCTGGGCGCGGAGGTCGATACCGAGACGTAAGGAACGTGACCCCATGACCTTGGTGACCGTGTCCAACGCTTCATAAGTATTCTGTGCAGGGTTATACGGGGAAGTCTCGCCCTGAGGAGCTCCGAACTGCAGCTGAGGAACGTTATTACCGATTGCTTCCGTGTTGACCCGCGGAAGACCAAAGTTGGTATTCGAAGCGTCCTTCACTCCGGCAGCATGAAAGCGCGTGAAGTTAGCCCGCAACTCGTTGATCAAAGTGGGCGAAAAGGTCCGAATATAAAGTGCGGCAATGGCTGAGTTGAGCGGCTTCTCGACAATGTCAGCATAAGGGCGGCCTCCTGTCGAAGGGTCGGCATTGTCGAGGTCAAGACGAGTGAAGTATGCACTGCCAGTGAACTGGTCCTTCGGAGTCAGATAGTAGTCGCCGCGCAGGTTGTATTGGTTGCCGCGGGTGTTTTGCGGGGCTGAGGTCTCGACATACTGTAGGTCTGGAATTCCGTCTAGGCCGTTTCCGCTTGGGTCGCCCAAGGAAACATAGGGATTCGCTGGATTCGTTATCGGGACGGGCGAACCCAGATCAATTCCATCTCCCACGACGGCGCACGGTTCATTAGCAAACGAAGCACAACTCTGGGTCAGAGTAGCGACAATACGAGGACGGCTGCCGGAAGCTGTGAGCAGCTTTTGCAGTACTGGCCCGCCGGACGCCGTGGCCAGAGCAAGGAATTCCGGCGTTTCTACATAGTTCTGCGAGAACTGCTGGTTTTTCTGCCGAAAGGCTTGAAAGGAAGCGAACAGGAACAGCTTGTCATGAATAATAGGTCCGCCGAGCGACGCGGCGTATGTCTTCGCCTTGTTCGCTACGCGCAGCTTTATAGCGCCCTGAGGTCCCCCATACCTCTGGAAAGCATTCAACCCCGGCTCGTCATAAACGAAGTTGAAGCTACCGTGGAGAGTGTTCGTTCCACTCTTGGAAATGGTCTTGATCTGAGCGCCTGAGTTGCGGCCGTCCTCGGCATCGTATGAGGTCGCCGTGATAGTGATGGCCTGGATCGACTCTTCATTCGGAGTTACGACCGCAGAACCGCCATGCACAAGGCTGTCCACGTGTACGCCGTCTATCAGGAACGTGTTCGAGGTAGTGCGCTGCCCGGCTGCGCTGATCTGGACTTGATTCTCAACCTGAAAAATGCTTTGATTCGACTGTCCTGGCCCTTGGGAATTAGGAAACGAGACAGAGCCGCCAGTACCCGACCGCGCAGAGTCGCCCGTAATTCCGGGTGCCGTGCGAAGCAGTTCGTAAGGGTCAGTCCCAATCGTAGGAATGCGGCGCAGCTCTTCGCCCGTCACCGTTCCGCTTACGTTCGCATCTGAGGTCTGGAGCGCCGGTGTATCTGTCGCATTCACCGTAACCGTCTCAGTAGTGCCGCCGGTACTTAGCTTCACATCAAAGGACCGTGGCCGCTCCGCTGCCACTATGACGTTATTCGAGGTCTCAGTCTTGAAGTTGGCAGCGCTGACGCTCACCGTGTAGCTTCCAGGCGACAGCTCATTGAACTGATAAAACCCTTCGCCGCTGGTAGAGGTGGTTTTGACGGTGTGGGTGTCGTCACTGGTAAGGGTGACGGTCGCGCCGGGGATCACCGCTCCGCTGGTGTCCTCCACCGTGCCCGTGAGACTGGCATTAAATTGTGCGTGGGAGCTGGGTACGAAAATCGCTGTCAGAAGGGTAAGAAACGACAGACGTATAACAACGGCCAAAAGCCTGGTGCGGGTAGCTTGCTGCATGGTGCCTCCGAAGGTCCTCGCTCGATTGGCTTCCGGACGGATTCGGATCTCGTAGGGTCATCAGGCGCCCGGATCAACCAACGGCTCTGACTTAGTTGAGAAGGCGACTTACCGGGTTGCCTGTTATTAACCAGACAGTATTCGAGGGGGTAACCAGCAAGATGCCCACTATTGATCGCTCGTCGAGTTCAGCGAACCTGTTTCGACACTAATGGCCCGGGCAATCTCCGCCAGAAATCCGCTCTCCCTTTCAGGGCCTCGGAATTCGGGTGCCCCATTCATCGCGCCTCTTGCGATGAGTGGGAACACAGAAACTTGCCGCGCAAATGTATGCACTTCACAACCTTTTGATGGGGCAGACGGGAAAGAAACAAAGCTAACCTGCGATCCCCAGAAACTCGCCAAACCATCCACGAGGATCGCACCACGATTTGGCGACCTCAAACCCCGCGCGTGAGAGCAGGTTCCGCGCGCGCTCGGTGGTGAATTTGTAACTGTTCTCGGTGTGAATGGTCTCGCCCCGGCTTAAACGGACCTCCAGATCGAGATCGGGCACATAGACGAACTGGGTGATCAGGCTCTCAAGGTGCATTTCAATGCGAGAGTGCTCCTCGTTCCAGCGGGAACGATGTCTAAACAGCTGCGGATTGAAATTGCTTCCCAACTCGCGGTTGATCCGCAACAGAACATTTTTATTGAACGCGGCCGTGACTCCCGCCGCATCGTCATACGCATCAAGCAGCACCTGCCTGTCCTTCACCAGATCAACACCAAGCAGGATCGAGTCTCCCACAGCGAGCTGTGATCGGATTCCACGCAGTAAATGCAGCGCATCCTGCGGATCGAAGTTTCCAATGCTGGATCCGATGTAGAGCACCATGCGCCGCTGTCCGTCGGTATCAATCTTGCCGAGCCCCTCGGTGTAGTCAGCGGCTCGAGTCTTCACCGCTACGCCGGGCAGCTCGGCTTCGATGCGGCGCTTCGCTTCGTCGAGCGCGGTGGCCGAGACGTCGATGGCGTAGTAAGTCAGTGCAGCTTGACGGCGAGTCGCTGCTCGCAGCAGCAGTCCCGTCTTACTCGCGGTCCCCGCGCCGAGTTCAATGATGGTCACCTGACCCGTGCCCGAGGCATCGATGATCTCGCCCGAAAACTCTGCGAGTATTTTGCGCTCGGTACGCGTGACGTAGTACTCCGGCAGCGTGGTGATTTTCTCGAAGAGGCGCGAGCCTTCCGCGTCGTAGAAAAGCCAGGGGCAGAGAGTTTTAGGACGGGCGGTGAGGCCGCGATAAACTTCGGAACCTACTGGGGTATTCACAGCAACAGGGAGTGCAGGAAGATAAGAAGAGACTGACATGTTCATCCGTGTGATGTTGACATCACGATTGCAGTTACTAACGTTGAGCCGGTGAAAGGGTCTTTGTCAAACGAATTCCCGAGAACTGCCACCGCGTCGCGGCTGAGAAAAAATTTCGATAAGTGGCGCGAATATGAGATGCGGGAGTTACTACTGATCCTCCTCTCAAAACGATCTGATTGCACATGAATTTCCCGTTATATTCACCAAGCGCGCCTGGCAGCGGCGCGAAACGCGGGTAGCCGACATACGGGCTGCGCGTCCACTCCCACACATCGCCAAAAAGCTGGCTTGTGTCGGCTTGGTTACATAGATCACCTGTACCTTCATCGGCAATAGCTGGCTTTGCCGCTAAAGGATGCCACGCGCTTGACTCAAGCAGATTTCCGATGGCAGGCACATTGGCGGCCGCTGTCTCCCACTCGGCCTCGGTCGGCAAAGTCTTCCCGGCCCACCGCGCAAAAGCGTCCGCTTCAAAGTAACTCACGTGACATACCGGAGTGTTCCGCATCTCGTTAAGCGGCACATTTCCGCGCAGAGTGAAAATGCTCCACTCGTCGGCATTGCTGTCGAGGCGCCAGTAAAGCGGCGCGCGCCAGCCCTGCGCCTGCACCGTATCCCAGCCCTCCGACAGCCAAAGCTCCGATCGCTCGTACCCGCCACTCTGCATGAACTCAAAATATTCACTGCAAGTCGTCAGGCGCGAAGCCATCTCAAACGGCTCGACATATTCCTGATGACGAGGCCGCTCGTTATCAAAAGAGAACCCCTCCCCGCCAAAACCAATCTTGCGCAACCCGCCCTCAAAACCATGCCAGCGAATCGGAGCAGCGTCTTCGCGGCCCGTCCTTAACTCGCCCTCCGCATAGACCGGGTGCAAAGGGTTGGTCCAGAACGCATGCTTAATGTCGGTGATCAGCAGCTCCTGATGCTGCTGCTCATGGTTGACGCCGAGCACGACGCGCGACCGCACCTCTTCCGTATCGGTGCCTCCGTGCGTCAGCAGCTTCAGGACAGCCGAGTCCACATAGCGCCGGTAGTCGAAGATCGCCTCAAGCGAAGGCCGCGAAAAAGACGCCCGCAGCTTTTTCTCTGGGTGTTCCGAAACCGAGTTGTAGTAGCTGTTGAAGAGCCATACGAAGTCAGCGTTGAACGGCCGGTAATCCGGCGAAAATTGGCTGAGGATAAACGTCTCGTAAAACCAGGTAGTATGCGCGATATGCCACTTCGCGGGACTGGCCTCCGCGCACGACTGCACCATCATGTCTTCAGCGGTAAGCGGGTCGCAGAGGCGTTCGGTCTGTTGTCGCACGCTCATGAATTGACGAGCGATAGGATCGCCGGCAGATGCCGCGATCTGATCAACACTGGCGGGCGTGGAGGCCACTTGCTCGGATACTGGTGTCATCGACACTTCCTCTGGTGGTTAGAGCGTGAATCAGGGCGCATGTTGCCCATCAGGTTAACATTCGTTGTTTCGTGCGAAGAAAGTGAGCACCCGTCCAACTGCTCTCTGGTCCCCTGAGTCGTTCGTCGAACGATTCTTATTATCCCGACCCGTTACTTTGTTAAAAAAGATCCTGTGTCATCCTTCGCTACGCTCAGGACGACGGATTTGTCTAACGAAATTCCAACTCACCGCATGTCCTTCCCTTTCGCACGGCAAGGGTCAGGATGGTGGTTTCTTTAACCTACCTTCGGCCCACGACGCTGGCTGCTAGATGCGGTGGTCTCACCACGCACGCGGTTTCACAATTCCCACATATTAGTAATGAGGGAAAAGGCTATTCCGACTCACATGCTCTCGCGATTTTTTTTGAACGCAGATTGGCCCCCTTGAGCTCTAGATTTGATTTTGTGTGTGTGTTTTGGGCTAAACGTTTCGTCAGTGGAGCCCAGGCCCGTTCAACAGCCGTGCCAGCGTGTAAGCAACTCCCGCAGCCAGACCACCGATCAGCACGGTCTGCATGCCGCTTCTCGCCGTGCCGGCCCCGGTCAGCCGCCCTTTGATTCCTCCGAACACCAGCAGGGCAGTCAGCGTAATAACCACGGAGATCAGCAGCGCGTGTTGCGGTGCGGCCAGCATGTAGGGCAGCAGTGGAATCAATCCGCCCGCAATATAAGATGCGGCGATGGTGAGTGCGCTCTGGCTGGCTCGGCCCTTATGCGGCTCCTCCAGCCCAAGCTCAAAGCGCATCATGAAGTCGACCCACGCCTGGGGCCGTTTCTTAAGTTCGTGCAGCACGGGGCTGCTCGCCGCACGATCGACACCGTACTGTTCGAAGATTTCGTAAATCTCTTCCTCTTCATCGCGGGTGCGCTCGACGATCTCGCGCTCTTCGCGCAGCCGTTCGCTGTCGTAATGTTCCGCGTCTCCGCGCGCCGCCAGGTAGCCGCCCAGCCCCATGGCGATCGAACCCGCGGCGATCTCCGCGAGGCCCGCCAGCACCACGACGTGAGTGGAGTTGACCGCGCCTGACAGCCCAGCCGCCAGCGCGAAGGGAACAGTCAGGCCATCGGACATGCCGATGACCACGTCCCGGACCCGTTCACTCGACGTGAAATGGTGCTCATGATGATCGTGGGAGTGGCCATGAGAGTGGGAGTGGGGCTGGGACGCGTCCGGCATTGTGGGAAGTGTATCGTATCGATCATCAGGCAGCCTGAATATGGCGGCCGGCGCGTCTTCTTCAGGGATATTGCGTCTATCTCAGTGTCGCCCGTCCCGGAACCAGCGAATGCCTTCCTGCCGGGCTTCCAAGAAATTACTGGAGATTCCCATGAAAATCCGATCTTTTCAAAAGCTTTGTCTGATCGCGCTAGCCACCGCCACCCTCAGCCTCACCATGCCAGCGATCGCTCAGGACGGGATGCCCGGCGGCGGGATGCAGGGGGGTGGAGGGCCTGGCCGCGGTATGGGCATGGGTCGCGGCGTGCGCGGCACTGTGACCGCCATCAATGGCAAGCAAGTCAGCATCAAGACCGATGAGGGCGACGTCTACACCGTAATCACAGGCGACAACACTCGTCTCTTTAAGGACCGCGAACAGGCCGCCATTACCGACATCCATGTCGGCGACATGCTGATGGCCGGTGGCGAGGTAGACGCACAGGCGAAGACGGTAGGCGCCGCATTCGTGGCCATCGTCGATGCTGAACAGGTCAGGAAGATGCGCGAGCAGCTCGGCAAGACCTGGATCTCCGGCAAGATCACCGGCATTGAAGACACTAAGATCACCATCATGCGCATGGACGGCGTCAGCCAGACCATCGCGGTCGACGAGAATACCTCCTTCCACAAACGTCGCGACAGCATCACCATGGCCGATATAAAAGTTGGCGATCCCGTGAACGCGCGTGGCGCGCTGAAGGACGGAGTCTTCGTAGCAGCGCAGCTCGGAATTGGTGGTATGGCCGGAGGAATGGGTCCCGGCGGCTTTGGCGGGCCCGGAGGTCCTGGCGGACACGGAGACCATCACGCGCCTGACAACACCGCGCCCCAGCAGCCCTGATCGCAACGACGTCTTCCGCTTGAGATCATGGCTACGGCGAGTTATGAACGCAGCAGTATGCAAGAGCCGGTACTTGTCAGCACAACGTGCCATGATGATGAATGTGACAGTGGCAAACGGTAGCGCGACGTGCCGCGGGTGCCCCAGGCCTCGCTTTTAAGACCTGGGATCCCGTCCCCACCACTCTGCCGCCACTGCTCTAGAAATCACGGAGGGACGAGTTTGCATCCAGTAGCAATGCGAGCCTTGCGAGCCATCCTCCTGACAGCATCGTTCGCATGTCTGCTCGGTCCAGTTTCGTCGCCCGCCCAGGCCCCTGACACCGCCCCCGCGCCGGTGACTGACGCAGCAGGGCAGCCTCCCCCGCCACCACCAACTTCAGAACCGGGGCAAACACCCGCCCCTAGCGCGGTAGCGCCTCCTGCA